>CANRCC010000005.1 GCA_947629025.1 uncultured Bacilli bacterium
TATCATCTCCTCATCTTAATTATATCAAAAATAAAAGCATACACTTTTTTTGTGTACACTTTTATCTTACAACTTCATTTGTTATTAAATTAACTCATTTTTTTAGTCATTATCTCTTCCATTTAAAAATATTAAGACAAATCTAAGTATTTGCATAATAGATGAAATAAGACCTGCTACATAAGTAAATGCTGCTGCTTTAAGCATTTTTTTAGAGCCCTTTTTTTCATCTTCATTTATTATATTCATATCAAATAGTATTTCTTTTGCTCTTCTACTAGCATCAAATTCTACTGGTAAAGTTACTAGTTGAAATAATAGTGCAAAAGATATTAAAATTAAACCTATCATAAATAGTTTTGTAATACTAGAAGCAATACTTATAACTATTACTAAATATCCTATAGTATTTCCAAAATTTACAAATGGAACTAGTATATTTCTTATCTTAATTGGAATATATCCTTCTTTATATTGAATAGCATGTCCGCATTCATGTGCAGCAACTGATACAGCTGCTATTGTACTTTCCTCATATATATCTTGTGATAAATTTATTAATTTTTTACTATTATTATAATGATCAGATAAATTACCTGATATTTTTTTTACATCTATATTATCAAGATTATATTTATGAAGTATCTTTTTTGCAGTTTCATAGCCTGTCATATTAGAATCAACTTCAACACTTTTATATTTTGAATATGTAAAATTTAATATTTGCTGAGATATTAATACAATTAATAATGCACCTAATACTAAAATTATATCCACTTTATCTCAACTCCTTCTCTAGTATCCTTAATTTGTACACCTAATTTTAATAATTCTTCTCTTATTTTATCTGCTTCTTCATATTTTTTTTCTTTTTTTAATAAATTTCTCTTTTCTACTAATTTATTAACTTTATCCTCTAATTCATTATCTATCTTTTTTTCTTTTTTTATTAAATCTAGTGATAATACTTTATCATACTCTTTAATTAAATATAATTTTGATGAAGAGTTTAAGTTATCATCTTTTAATATATCAAACAAATATGTAATTGTATTTGCAGTATTTAAATCATTTTCTATAGAATCTTTAAATTTAGTAATATAACTATCTACTAATTCCTTATTAATAGATAATTTTTCATCTTCTATTTGACTAATTTTATTTACAAGTTTCTCATATGTATTTTTTGCATTATCCATAGCTTCATAACTAAATACTAAATTATTTCTATAGTGTGATTGTAAACATAGTAACCTATAAACTAGTGGATTATATCCCTTATCTATAAGTGATTTCATAGTTAAAAATTCTCCATTTGATTTACTCATTTTGCCATTTTTATCATTTAAGTGACCTGAATGAATCCAATAATTACACCATTTATGACCTAAATAAGATTCACTTTGTGCGATTTCATTTGTATGATGAGGAAAAATATTATCTACACCTCCACAATGAATATCAAGATATTCACCTAAAAACTTCATACTTATTGCAGAACATTCTATATGCCAACCTGGATAACCTTCTCCCCATGGAGAATCCCATTTTAATGCTTGATGATCAAATTTTGAATTTGTAAACCATAAACCAAAATCAGCAGGATTATGTTTATGTTCATCTAAAGAAACATCATCTCTTGCTCCTACAAGTAATTCTTCTTTATTTAAACCAGATAACTTATAATAATCAGGATATTTTGAAACATCAAAATAAACATTATTATTTGATATATATGCATAACCATCATCTAATAATTTTTTTATAATTTTTATATATTCAGGAATATTATCAGTTGCTTTTGAAATAATATTAGGCTTTTTTATATTTACGCTATCTATATCTTTATAAAACTCTTTTGTATAAAAGTCTGCAATTTCACTAACACTTGTATTATCTCTTTTTGCAGCTTTAAGCATTTTATCTTCGCCTGTATCTGAATCATCAGATAAATGTCCAACATCAGTTATATTCATAACTCTTTTTACATCAAATCCGATATATTTTAAAGTTTTTTCTAAAATATCTTCAAAAATATATGTACGAATATTACCAATATGTGCATAATGATATACAGTAGGACCACATGTATACATTTTAACAATTCCTGGTTCATTTGATTCAAATACTTCAATTTGTTTTGTTAATGTATTATATAATTTCATATTTTTCACCCTTTATAAAATATATATATATTTTATCATAAATATTAAAATTTTAATACATAAAAAACTCCATAAGGAGTTATTAAGAAAAAATATCACAAATCATATTATTTTCAATTTTACCTCTTACTATCTTACATAATTTTCTTGCACCATATTCTTCATAATTTGACTCTTTAATTATTTCATCTAAAGTATTTTTATCTAAATTAATTTCTCTTTTATATTTTTTTGAATATTTATCTATTTCTCTTTGAATTATACTATTAATATCATCTTTGTTAAAATTATTAAACATTATAATTTCATCTATTCTATTTAAAAATTCTTTTGGAAAATACTCTTTTAGTATCTCATTATCAACATTATCATTAAAACCAACCATTTTTTTACTAACTGAGGCATTACTAGTCATTATTATTAATACATTATCAAATCTAATTGTTCTTCCATTTGAATCTTTACAATTACCCTCATCTAAAATATTTAAAAAGAAATTTAAAACAGTTCTATGACATTTTTCTATCTCATCTAATATAAGTACAGAATATGGTTTATTTCTTATTTCTTCAAGTACATTTTTATTATCATCATACCCAACATATCCTGCTGGTGAACCTATAAGTTTATTTATACTAATACTATCTGCATATTCACTCATGTCTAATTTTATAATATTATTTTTGCCTACTAGATTTTCTGCAAATATCTTAGATAGATGCGTTTTACCAGTACCTGTTTGACCACAAAATAATAAAGAATAACTCTTATTACTATCTTTTATTCCTAATTTTATTTTTTTAGTAATTTCTAAAAGTTTATTTATTGCAGCATCTTGCCCTATAACATTCTTTCTTAAGTGTTCTTCCATTTTATTAATTTGCATTTCATAATTATTATTAAGCTCATATATAGGTATTTTTGTTTTTATGTTTATAAGTTTAATTACATCATCAATAGATACTTTCTTTACCTTTGTTCTTCTAATTAATTTTAATTCTAATTTATTTATCTTACTAGTAATATTTTCTTCTTTTTCTTTTAATAAATATGCTTTATCATAATTTTGATTTATTATTGCATTATTTTTTTCTTTCTTTACTTTTTCTAATTCACTACTTAAATTAACTAATTCTTTTTCTTCTTTTACTTCTTTAAGTGAAACTTTTGTACATACTTCATCTAAAATATCTATTGATCTATCTGGTTCATATCTATCGTATATATATCTATTTGATAATTCAATTATTTTATCTATTATTTCTTCGCTTATTTTAACACCATGATAACTTTCATATATAGGTTTTAAATTCATTAATATATTTTTTAAATTATCTACTGTTGGTTCTTCAATATATATTTTTTGAAATCTTCTATCTAATGCATTATCTTTTTCTATAAATTTTTTATATTCAGATATAGTAGTAGCACCTATAAGTCTCATTTTACCTCTTGCTAGTGCTGGTTTTAATATATTTGAAGCATCAATAGCACCCTCTGCACCACCTGCGCCTACAAGAGTATGAATCTCATCTATAAATATTATAATATCATCATTTTCTTCAATTTCATTTACTATTTTTTTAACCCTCTCTTCAAATTCACCTCTATATTTAGTTCCAGCAACTGCACTTGCCATATCTAAAGATAATATTCTTTTATTTAATAAAGTAAATGGTACATTACCACTATTTATTCTTCTTGCAAGTTCTTCTACAATAGCAGTTTTACCAACTCCTGCATCACCTATTAATAATGGATTATTTTTTGTTCTTCTTGATAATATTTCTATTAATCTTTCTACTTCTTCATCTCTTCCAATAACAGGATCTAACTCTTTATTTTTTGCTTTTTTAGTTAAATCTGTAGTTAATTCATCTATAGTTAATTTTTTATTTTTCATTTTCTTAACTTTTTTCTTTTCACTAAATTCTAAATATAATTTATTTATATCAACACCAAGACCAATTAATATTCTAATTGCAACTCCATCACCCTCATTTAATAATGATAATAACATTGATGTTACTGTTATTTCTTCACTTGTTTCTTTAGATTCGACAATTGAATTTTCTAAAACTCTTTTTAATAATGGAGTATATAAAAACCAATCTGATTTAACTTTCCCAACTCCTACTACTTTTATTAATTCTTCTTTAAATATTTTATAAGTTACCCTATATTTATTTAATTTAGTTGCTATTTCTTTATTTTGTTTTAATATTGCAAGAAATAAATGTTCACTCCCAACATATGGATGCTTAAGTTCACTCATTTCCTTATTTGCCATAACTAGTACTTTTTGTGCTTCTTCACTAAACTTACCAAACATAAATACCCTCCTTAAATTAATTCTATGATAGTTATGGTTCATTTAATAAAATTTATACAAAATTTTAAAAGAATATTTATTTATTAATTTCATAAAATTCATTAGGTGATTATATGAAATATTATGTAGATTTACCATATCCAAAAATACAAGTAGAAAGACCAAATATAAAATATGCAAAAATATTATCTGATGTATATGCTGGAGAAATTAGTGAAGATACATGTATTCATTTATATATATTTGAACATATTGTTTTAAAAAATACATATAGTGAATATTCAAAAATACTTAAAGAAATTGCAATAGTTGAAATGCATCACTTAGATATATTAGGAAGATTAATAAGACTATTAGGATTAGAACCATTATTTGTAAGTTATAAGATAGATAAAATAATACCTTGGAATTCAAATTATATAAAATATAATACAAATATAAAAGATATGATTGATATAGATATAAAGTCAGAAGAAAATGCGATTAAGTGTTATCAAAATATAATAAGTATCATTAATGATAAATATGTAATAGAAATAATAAAAAGAATTATATTAGATGAAGAATTACATATAAAAATATTTAAGGATATAAAAAGTAGATTAAATTAAAAAAAAATACCATTTATTTGGTATTTTTGGTTTTAGTTGTTGCTGTCTTTTTTACTGGTTTATTAGTTGATTGTTTAGTAGTTGTCTTTTTAGTTGTTGTTTTTGTTGTTGCTTTTGTACTAGTTTGTTTTGGTTTACTAGCATCTTTTACTTCTATTTCTTCTTTCTTTTTAGTTTCAGTTTTAACTTCTTTTTTTGTATTATTTTTACATACAACAATTAATACAATAGAAGCAATAATTGAAATTACTAATAATACAATTGAAGGAACTGATAAGAATTTACTTGATATTATCATAAGAGATATAAATACTATTGTGAATAATACTAAGAAATATTTTCCAATGTATTTAATCCAATCTTTATATGATGTATTTGTATATCTTAATCCAAGAAGCATTAATACACTTGTTGGAGATACAAGCAAGAATAATGAGTAAATTGCTTGGAATATAACTGCTAGTAATACTAAGAATTTTTGATCAGTTATTACTGCAGTAACTGTTGATAAAGTAAATTGTGAAGCATACATATAATCTGAATATGCTAAAGATGCTAATGCAGATGTTAATACACCACCAAATAACTTATCTGATAATTCTGAAATACTTACAGCAACTGTGTAGAATATTCCAGATGTATAAATATTTACAAGTACAACATTTACAAATACTACTATTAATGCATATGGTAATGCTCTTTTTAATGATGTTGCGATTGTTTGCATTAATTCATCAATTTTAATTCTATTTAAAATAGCACATACAATACTTGCTAATAAAGCAACTACTGATAAGTCAAATAAAGTAAAGTTACCAAATGCTGCTAAAGATTGACCTACTATAGCTTTATATGGAGATACTCCAAATATTTTAAAATCTAATAATGATTCATTGAATTTAGTAAATCCTTCAAATCCAAAATATGAATTCCATGGAACCATACCTAATATAAATAATACTAATATAATATCAAATATTACACTAATATTAGTAGATTTTTCTTTTTCTATTTTTTCTAATTTAACATTAGATGGTTTTTTAAATACTAATATAAATACTATTATTGATATTATTGATATTAAAGATATTATTACTTTAAATAATATATTATCTGTGATTGTTGCTCCTAAAACTTCATTAGGATATACTGTGTATAAAGAACCAACACTACCAAGTATTATTGCTCCTACTGTTGATAATACTGATGAAAATTTATCATATCCTAATTTATTTAATATTCCAATAAATGCAGGTACAAATATAAGCATTGTAAATATGTTACCTGTAATAACTGTCATTATTCCAAATATTAATGTGCTTATAACAACAAATGCACCTTTTTTATCTTTAAATTTATATGCAGTATTATTTATAACTGTCTCATATTTTCCAGTTTTAACTAATACTCCATAGAATATTCCAATACATAAAACATATATAAATGTACTTAAAAATACACTCATAGATGTTATTGTATTTCCAAATGTGTCTATTAAACTAACAGGATTAATGTTCCCTTTAGTTATATTTCCATAACTATCAAATGATGTTGATGGAATTATAAAACTTAATAATATTGTTACTATAACTGATATACTAATTAATTTATAAATACTATATTTTTTCATTTTTTCCTCCCTAATATACTTTATTCATTGATTTGTTTTTCATTATCATTAATTGGTCTCATAAGTGGATACATAACCACATCTCTTATGTTATCACTATTAGTTAAAAGTTGAATCATTCTATCAATACCCATACCCCAACCAGATATTGGTGGCATACCGTATTCCATAGCACCTATATAATCATAATCCATTTCCATAGCTTCTTCATCTCCACCAGCTTTTAATTTTGCTTGTTCAAGTAATCTATTTTCTTGTTCAATTGGATCTACAAGTTCTGAATATCCATTTACGATTTCTGCACCATTTATTACTAGCTGGAATCTATCTGATATTTCTTTATTATCATCATTTGTTCTAGCAAGTGGTGACAAGCTTGTTGGATGTTCTACTAAATATACTGGTTCAATCATATAAGGTCTTGCTACTTTTTTATATAGATAATCAACTAAGTTACCATACCCTAGATTTTCAATTGGTGTTTCACTATCTAGTTCTACTTTATCTTCTTTTATTTTCTTTAATAATTTTTCTTTTGTATTATATTCATTAATATCAATATTTGAATATTTCATTATTAAATCTCTAAAAGAAACTTTAGGCCAAGTACCTGATAAATCAACTACTTTATCACCCATTTGAATATTAAGTGTTCCAAACATATTCATAATTATAGTTTGAAGCATTTCTCTTATAAAATTCATATTATCTTCAAAATTAAAATATGCTTGGTATGCTTCTATCATAGTGAAATCTTGTAAATGAGTTGCATCCATACCTTCGTTTCTAAAGCATCTTGCTATTTCGTATACTTTTGGTATTCCAGCAATTATTGATCTTTTCATATAAGTCTCAGGTGCAATTCTTAAGTATACATCCATATCAAGTGCATTATGATGAGATTTAAATGGTTTTGCAACTGCTCCACTAGCTTTGTTATTTAATATAGGTGTCTCAACTTCATAATAACCTTTATCATCTAGAAATTTTCTAAGTTCTTTTATAAAATTCATTCTAATTAAGAACCTTTTTCTAGTATCTTCATTCATTATCATATCAACATATCTATTTCTATAACAAAGTTCTACATCTGTTAGTCCATGAAATTTTTCTGGTAATGGTTTTAATGCTTTTCCTAGAAACTCAAAATTTGATGCTCTTAATGTTTTTTCACCTGTATGTGTAGTAAATATTTCTCCAGTTGCTCCTATGAAGTCACCAACATCAAAATATGTTTTAAAGAATGAATATTTTTCTTCTCCAACTAAGTCTATCTTAATTGAAATTTGAAGATCACTTTCAATATCTCTAATTTTTATGAAACTCATCTTCCCCATTTTTCTCATAAATACTATTCTACCAGCAACACTAACATTATTAGTTTCATCAGGAAGATTAGATGCTTCTTTTAATGAATGGGTTACTTCATATCTTTCAGGATACGGATTACAAATATTTCTAATTTCTTCTACTTTATCTCTTCTTACAATTTCTTGTTCCGTAAGCTCTCTCAATTCTTCACCTCCATTAATATAATTATATCATAAAAAAAGAGCAATAAATATGTTTTTTGCTATTTTTTCCCAAAAAATCAATAGTTATTTATATACTCAGTTAATATTTTAATTAATTCATTCTTATCTTCACATTTAAAAATCTTATTTTTTATTTCACTAGAATTTTTCATACCCTTAATATACCAAGCAATATGAGTTCTCATTTCTAAAACTGCAACTTTTTCATTTTTTATCTGAAGTAAATAATCAAAATGTTTTAAACAAGTTTCTAACTTTTCTTTTGGAGTTTGTTCTTTTAGTCTTTTATTAGTAGTTAGATAATAAGTTATTTCTTTAAATATATATGGGTTACCTAATGCTGCTCTTCCTATCATTATGGCATCACATTTTGTTTCTTCAAACATTCTAATTGCATCATCAACATTTTTAATATCACCATTACCTATAACTGGAATATTAACACTTTCTTTTACTTTTTTTATTATATTCCAATCTGCTTGTCCATCATATCCTTGACTTCTTGTTCTTGGATGAACTGTTATAGCACTTGCACCTGCTTTTTCACATATTTTAGCTACTTCTACTGCATTAATTGAATTCTTATCCCATCCACTTCTAATTTTTACAGTAACAGGGCAAGGAACTGCGTCAACTACTGCATTAACTATTTCTTTTATTTTTTTTGGATTTTTTAAAAGTGCTGCGCCTGCTTGTGATTTTATAGCAACTTTTGGAACAGGGCATCCCATATTTATATCTATAATATCTGGTTTCATAAGTTCATATACTCTTTTTGCTGCAATTACAAAACTTTCTTTATCACTGCCAAATATTTGTTGTGCTATTGGTCTTTCTTCTTCAGTCATATAAAGCATATTTTCAGTTTTTTCACTACCATACATTAAAGCTTTATCACTTACCATTTCAGCAAATACAAGACCTGCTCCCATCTGTCTTGCAATTCTTCTAAAAGCACTATTACATATACCTGCCATTGGAGCTAATACAACATTGTTTTCAATAACAATATTTCCTATTTTAAACATTAATCTTCCTTCTCACAATAATATATTTCATTACCATAATTCATAACTGCCCTATCATCTAATACTGACATACTTAAATTTATATAATTATATAAATTAGCTCCACTATTACCATACAAACTATCATTATCAACATTAAGTTTAATATCAAAATATTTCCCATCTTCAGCATTTTTCAAAGTGTAAGTATAAGTACCTGTAGAACTATATATTCTACTTAAATTTACAAGACTATATGTTCTATCCCTTTTAAATTCTACTGATAAATAACTATTTTTAGAATAATTTGAAGTACATTCCCAGTTACCAACAAAATCATTTGTATATTTTAATTTATATGTAAGAACTAATAATGTAGTAATAACCAATATCATAATCATAATAAAAGAAATTACTAATGAAATAATGCAAACTATAAAATATTTTGGATATTTATCATTTTCTTTTTTATACTTACTATTATATACTAATCCAATTATCGCTAAAACTATACCTACTAATGGAAAGAAAATACTTAAAATTATAGATATTATTGAAATAACTTTTATTTTATTTAATAATTTATCATCAGATAAATTTGTAGAATTATCTATAAAATTATTTCCACACTTACTACAAAATTTACTTCCTTTATTATTTTTTTGACCACATTTTGAACAATACATAAAAACACTCCTTTAGTAAATTATAGCATAAAAAAAGAAATTTAATGTTTAAATTTCTTTATTTTTTACTGATTATAAATTCAACACCATTTTTTCTATTTTTTGCAAATACCTTATATCCAATTAAATCACAATTTCTTTTTACAATAGCAAGTCCAAGACCATTTTCTCCTTTATTTCCTTTTTTATAAGGTATAAATATATCAGATAAAAGATCTTCTTTTATATTTTCTCCATCATTAAAGAAAATGATCTTGTTTTCTTTAACAGTTATTATTATCTCACTTTTTGCATATCTTATAAAATTGTTTAATATGTTATCAACAATTGATTCCCATATTTCTTCTGTACCATTATACATAATTTGTTGTTTATCACACTTTATTTGATAATTTAATTTATCATTTATTATTTTATATTTTTCAATCAATTCTTGTATTGTAGTTTGAATTTCTATTTGTTTATCGTTTTTATAGGAGTTTTGTAAATATGTAATTTTATTTAGTTCTAATAGGGTTTTTACTTTATTTTCTAATTTTTTTATTTCTTTATTACTAATATCCATTACGGTTTTACTATCTTTTATTCCATCATTGTACGCTTCTATATATGATTTTATAACCATAATTGGAGTTTTAAAGTCATGTGATATATTTTGATACATTTCACTTTTATATTTTTCTTGAGATAATATTATTTCTTTCATTTTATCAATAGTATTATCTAATAGTTTTAATTCATCATCTAGTTCATATTTATTTTCTGTAACTGAAAAACTTTCATCTGTTATATTATCAATTTTTAGTTTTAATTTTTGAATCTTATCAACTATAAATTTTGACCACAACAATAATAAAACTAATATAATTGAAAATGTAACTATAACTATTGGTATAACTATTGCAAATAAATTTCTTTTAATTGCTTTAATATATGAATCATTAGTAATTGCAATCTTCTTATCGAAGTTTCTTCTACTATTAACAGAATAATAATAGATTTTACCTTTGTATGTAAATTTTCCACGATTTGAATTAATATATTTTAATATTTTAGTGTAATCTTCAACATTTAATATACTTTTGTAATTACTTGATATATATATTTTTTCATCTAAATATTGTATATATACAATATTTTCATAATTAATCTTTGATGACGATTTGCCTTCAAAGATTTGAAGTGGTTGCTCTAAGTAACTATAAACTGTTTCTTCAAAAAAAGGTTCTAAAGATTTAGGTAATACAATAATTAAAGAAATTATCATTATTATAAGAGACAAGACTGTAATTAAAATAAGTTGCCTTGATAAATTTATTTTTCTATTTTTCATACTAATCTATATCCAAATCCATAAACTGTGCTTATATTTAAATATTTCATTTTTTTTCTTAGTCTCCTAATTGAGTCATCTACAACTCTATCATTTCCAAAGTAATCATTACCCCAAATATTGTTTAGTATATTCTCTCTATTTAATGATTTACCTTTATTATTTATAAAAAATATTAATAAGTCAAATTCTAAAGTTGTTAGATTTATATTATCCCCCTTATAAGAAACAGTTCTCATATCAGTGTCAATATCATAATCATTATAATGTAATTTATTAAAATCTGTACTATAGACTCTTTTTATTATATTTTTAACTCTTAATATAAGTTCTCTTGGTGAATAAGGTTTAGCAATATAATCATCACAACCAAGTTCTAAGCCCATAATTTTATCTATTGATTCATCTCTTGCTGAACTAAATATAATTGGTACTTTAGAGTCAAATTCTTTTATCTTTTTAATTATATCGTAACCTGTTATATCATCTTCTAACATTATATCAAGAATCCATAGTTTTACATCATTATTTTGATTTATATAATCGAGTGTATCTTGTCCTTTTGTAAATGTAATAACATCATAATTTTCTTTTTCTAGATAGCTTTTGATAAGACTATTTAATGATATCTCATCTTCTACTAGACCAATTTTATACATAAAACTTCACCACTCTTATTATATCATATCTTACTTACTTTTTTCTCTTTTAATACCACCTCCTTTAATGCGATAAATAACATCAGCATTTTTTGCAACTTTATTTGAATGAGTAACAACTATAACACACTTACCTTGACTTACAAGATTTTTAAATACATCAATTATTTTCTCTTCTGTCTTTTCATCTAAGTTACCTGTAGGTTCATCAGCCATTATAAAATCTATATTACCAACAAGACTTCTTGCGATTGCAACTCTCTGTTGTTCTCCTCCAGATAATTTTAAAACAGTTCTTGAAGCAGTATTATTATCTATTCCTAAATTATTTAATAATCTTAATGACTCTTCTCTTTTATTTTTAATTTTTAATTTCATTATGTCCATCGCAACTTCTATATTTTCGCATGCTGTCATATATGGAATCAAATTATATGATTGAAATATAATATTTACATTATTTAATCTATAATTATTGTAACCTATATCTTTAATACTTTTATCGTCATATAAAATATCTCCTTCTTCTATAGTATCAAGACCAGAGAGTAATGATAATAAAGTTGTTTTACCACTACCGCTCTCTCCGAGAATCGCATAAAATTTACCACTTTCAAATTCGCAGGAAATATTATTTAATACTCTTTTTTTCTTTATACCATCTTGATATGTATGAGATAAGTTTCTTACTATAATTTTACTCACTTATTATTCCCTCCTTGATAATATATCTTTTGGATCACTATTAAGTATTTTTATACTTGGTATAATCATAGAAACAACTATTATTCCAAATTCAAGAACAAATAACATTAAAATACTATTTGAATTAACATTAACATCAATTTCATCTACTATTTCTACATTATTATCTCCCATATTACCTAAATGTTCTCTATTTGAAAAACCATTTCCTCTTCCATTAAACTCTTGTGCATTTTCTTTTGAACTAGTTTGTATACTTATAACTTTGTCTGCTAATTTCTGACTAATTAATTTACTTGTTCCTATAGAAATGATAAATGACAATATTGAAATTAATACAAGTTCTAATATAAATTGTAATACTATTTTTATTTTCTTCTCACCTAATGATAATAAGACTCCAATTTCATAATTTCTATCTTTTACAGAATTTATTATCATAAGACTTATTACAATTATTGAAGATAATATTACTACAACTAAAATTATATTTGAGAAATTTTTCGTTCCTTCAATTGAAGATACCATTCTGTCATAAGATTCAGTATCTATATCTAATTTTAAATATCTATCTTCTAAATCAGTTACTACTTTATTTGCTTCTTTTTTAAATTCATCCGTTTTTTCTGGATCATTTAAGTAAAATACTGCACTTGATATTTTATAGTTTCCATTATTATAAGATTCTTCACTTAAGAATTTTTCACCTGAATTTATATCAGTGTATATTTTATTATATTTATTATTAAATTCATCGCTATCCTTATTTTGATAAATTCCTATAATTTTTAAAGAATGTTCTTCATCATTACTATCTTTTAACTTTATTTCATCATTTATATTTAAATCATTATTAGTTGCTAGTTCATATGATATTATTGCAACATCAACATCATCTTCATCAAATGAAGTTCCATCTACTAACTCTATTTTTTTATTTTTATAATTATCATCTAAATCAAATGTATTTATAGAAATAACTTGAAGACTATTCATATCTCTTCCTTTTGGCATACGCATATTTTCTTCATCTTCAGATGATTGAGTTTCATATAATTCAAATGAACTTTCAGTAGCAGTAACATTAAATGTGTATTTTACATCACTAACATACTTAATAGATGAAATTTTATTTACATCATCTATAGTTGCATTACTCTCTTGCATTTTATTATGCATATCATTCATCTGACTTTTTCTATCTTCATTTGATGGTGGCTGTCCTTCTTGCATTTTATTTTCACCCATAAAATTTTCTCTTAATTTTGACATATCAGCAGATAAAGTTACCTCACCACCTAATGCTTTTTTTACGAGATTGATTGATTCATTTGATGCATTCTTTATTGAAATAGAACATAATGCTAATGTTGAAATTACAAATAAGAATAAAAACATTACTATACTTTTAGTTTTTCTTCTTACTACACTTAAATATGATCTTTTTAACATATAATCTTCCTTTCTATACAATTTAATCATATAAAAAATTTATGTATAAAAAATCATAAGATTATGGAAAATTATGTGATTTTGCCTCTAACTACTAATCTTCTTTGATTATCCTTTGTGCATGTAATTAAGGTAACAATCTTATTATCGTATATATTATCAAGTATATATGTATCTGTTATATCTACTATTTTTATATCATATATTACAAATTTATATTCCTTATTGCTATCATAAATTATTAATTCATCAGAAAGTTCTAATTTATATAATATAGAAAATACATATTTATTATTATGACCAGCTAATACAATATTTCCTACTTTATCAGATATACTAGAACCATTGTTTAATAATAATATATTATTTGAATCTAATACTTGCTTACTTTCACCTGATTTTATTAATCCAAAATAATTATATTTTGGTATGTGTAAATACCCATTATATTTTTTTAATTCTAATTTACTACTTAAAACATTGTCTATATTATCTTTATATTCTTTATAATCATTTTTTTTAATTTCTATTATATTAAATATTAAAATTAATATTAATAATCTATATAAGCTTTTTAAAACCAACTATTATTCCTACTCCTAATAACAAATAAATTATATTTACATATGATTTTGATGTACTTGTAACTGGCATATTTGTATTTTCATTTATTACATTTATATCAGATAAACAAGATATATCATTTACTGAAAAATCTACTTGTTCTTTATTTAATATATATCCACTTGGAACAGTTAATTGTTTTATATAATAATTACCATATGGTAAATCTTCTATTATTATTTTTCCATCCTTATTTGTTTTTCCATTATATACAATTTCACCTAGGTCATTATATACATTAATCTCAATATTTTCTATACCAATACCATCTTTATTTGATGTAATATATGTAACATCACATTTTATTTTTTTATTAGTAAATTCTAACTTTTTCTCAATAAATTCTGTTTTGTCATCAACATATTCTATTTTTACTTTATGATATTTTTCATCTAATATATACCCTTCATTTGCTGATAATTCTTTGACATAATATGTACCAATTTCTAAATTTTCTATAAAAGCATAACCATTTTTATTAGTTTTAACTTTTTTAATTAATTTATAATCTTCATCATATATTCCAAATTCAACATTTTCTAAATATTTACCTTCTTCATCTAATTTAGTTATACTTATTTTTCCTTTTGGAGTGTCATTATAAAAATCTATGTCATGATATAATCCATTAAACTCTATATTTTCATCAACTGTTAGATTTATTTTTTGTTTATTTATTACATATCCATCTGAAGCACTTATTTCTTCTATTTCATATTTTCCTTTATTTAGTCTTGTTGTCGCATATCCACTTTTATTAATACTAAGACTTTCCTTTACATATTTATTAGTTGCTAAATCTTTTATTCTAAATACTGTACCTCTATCTTTTATAAGATCACCTGTTTTTAAATCCTTTTTAAATATTCTAATTGATACTTGATTACTCATTATAGAAAAACTTCCACTTACTATATCATTAAATCCAAATATAGCCATTGTTTGACTTTTTACTCCATCACTTTTATATATAACAGTTTCTAAACTATTTTGGTTTTTAGTTTTTAATCTTATAGTATGATCTCCAAATTTATTTAAATTAAATGTTATTGATGAAGGACTTAATGTATATTCTAAATCTGTATCTATATCATAATTTTGAAGAACATTATTAGTATCATTTAATGAAAACTTTATACCATAGTTTTCCACATAACAACTATTAACAAATGATGGTAAAGTATTATGTTTCTTTACTAAATTTTGTATATCATTTATCTCTTTTTCTATATTAATTTCTTCGCTATCACTACTACTAGAAACAGTCCATTTAATATAATCATCACCACTAAACATCCAAATAAGATGCTGAGTAGCCATATAATACTTTAATGAATCATGCCCTGGATAACCATATCCATAATGTGATATTAACTCCATTTGTTTTTTATCTTCTACAGAATAATTTGTAATACTCCAGTCAGTATATGAACTATAAGTATTAGAACTTATCAATGAATCAGGTTCAATACAATAAGCAAGCTTACCATTAAGATATCTGTAAGGAAGTTTCCCGTAACTCCATAAAACCCCTTTTCTATAATGAAATGACCAAACGTTATCAATATAACTTGTTGTCAAAGTTGTATCATTTTCGCCAGCATAAACGTTTTTTACGCCTATAAATAATACAAAAAATAAAATTGTCAATAAACTAAAAATTTTTTTCATTTTTATCACCTCATCATATATATTCACTATATGTTGAAGATTTCCCCTAAAAAAATTAAAAAAAAAGAGAATTTTTTCAAATTTCTTAATTATTTTCTATGTTATTAATAAAACTTACATAATCAAAATCATCTAAGTATCTTTTACCAGTTTTCTTATTTATTTCAAATAATTTTCCTCTTGGCATATTATTTTCATAACAACTAACAGCAAATGTATTTTCTATATTATTATATGGTTTATGAGTTATAATAATTTTACTTTTATATGGTATTTCTTGAAAGTCATATAATAATTTTTCATCATACACATCATCATAAAATTCCATTATTATACATATGTTTTTGAAATTTATTCTTTTGCAACGTGTTTCCCATTTTTCTTTTGCTTCATTGAAATTCTTATAATGTTGAAAATTTAAAATTATATCTTTATGATTTTTATCTTTTGACTTTAATTTTCCTAAAGGATAATTTTTAGTTTTATCAATATATTTTACTAATTTGCAATTTAAATAATATTTTAAATCTTTAACAAATAAAATAAAATCATCTGTGCTAAAGAAAAGATTAATTGTTGGTGATAAAAATTGACAACCTAAATCATGATATATAAATCCTCCTAAACAATTATTACAAATAATAGTAAAGTTCTTATTTTTTAATCTTCTTTTAAGTTTTTTAAGATGTATATATCTTAACATTTTACATCGTACATCAATCATATTTTTCATTTATAAACACCTAATATCCCTTTCTGTATTGTACTTTTTTTCTTTATCTTTTTTAAATTTTTTCATATTTTTCTTCTTCAATAATGCATTAAGACCACACTTTGATTATCTTTATTTTCTCTTATTTTTAAATCTATTATTATATTCCATAATATTCTCTAATAAATTCAATGATATCACTATTATTTTCTTTAACTTTTGGTTTATTCAATAATTCATCTAATGTAAAATATTCTCCCTTAATATCCTTATCAATTTCATAAAAATAATGATGATACGTTCTTATCTCGTCATGACTAACTGAATACTTATCATGTATTTTATCAAATAATAATCTAACATTATCCGTATCATATTTATCTTTTATTTCATCTATATTATTTCCCTTTAAATTTGGAAATAAATACATTTTCCACCTTTCATCGTAATAATTTAAAAATTTATTTTCTTTTTTTGTAATTATAATTGAATGTATATGTTCCATACTTTTTCTCCTAACCAATATTTTTTATATTTTTGAAAACATTATTTTTTTAATTTTTCTAAAGATTCCTCTCATAAAAATCAAACTATATAACTTTATATTTTAGTTGAATATATGAATTTTCAAGCTTATTACATTCAATAAGTTCTAATGCTTTTAATTTATTTAATTGTTCTGGAGAACTAATAGCTTCCCCATCAATTAATGTTGATACGTCTTTTCCTCCAACTAATAATGGCGCTATTACTATATTAACATAATCAAACAAGTTATTTCTTAAAAATAAACCATTTAAATTTCCACCAGATTGAATTGTTACTCTTTGAGCATCATATTTTTCATATATATCTTCTAGCATTACTCTTAAATCTAGTTTATCGTAATAGATAATATCTAAATTGTCATATTTATCTTTTAGAGTATTGGCTATATGATTTTTATTTGTAGTTACTAATATTAATTTTTCTACCCAGTGGCACAAATAATCTATACCATTTTCATTTAAATGTGGTCTATTATCAATTATAATAAAACGTATATCTACTTTTTCGTGATATTCTTTTTTATCATTTACACCTATCTTTGCCATTACTCTACCAGTATTTAATGAATAAAAATCTGTTGTTTGTTCTATCTCATAATATTGATGCAAGCCTTCTTTTACTCCATCTATTTTACAGAAGTCTTGATCTGCATCTAATGTATCATTATTTCCACTACTTATTTTTCCATCTAAAGATTGTAACATAAATAATGTTGTTATTGGTCTTTTTCTCATATATACTTTCCTCATTTTTTATTTCTTATATTTAACTTACTTAGATAACTCAGTCTGTTTTTTATTACTCTTTAAATATCTTTCTTCTTCACTAAATATACATCCACAATATTTTTGCATATATAAACTAATTTCTCTTGCTTTTCTTTGTCCTTCTCTAAAATAAGGTCTAAAATCATAATAATAAAATTTAATACCATATTTTTCTGCAAGTGAATTACCTATCTCAATTATTTTTTCATGATTTTGATAAGGACTTATCAAAAGAGTAGTACAAAATGCATCATAACCATTTTCCTTAGCATACTTAGCTGCTTCATTTAATCTTACAGTATAACAATATGCACATCTATTATCTAGATTATTTATAACATTTTTTGTAAATTCTCTAAGCCCATAATCATCTTTATATACAACATCAAGATTAATCATATTACTATATTCTTTTAAACAATCTCTTCTATTTTTATATTCTGTATAAGGATGAATATTAGGATTATACCAAAAACCTGTTATATCTATATTTTCTTCTCTTAATTTTTCTATACACATTACGCTACAAGGTGCACAACAAATATGAAGTAATAATTTCATAAAATCATCTCTTTCTAAATTATATTATACAACATAATTAGCTTTTTACATAATAAAAGAAGAACATTTTTTACATTATGTTCTCCCCTGTAAATGTATCTTCTATATTTCTTAAAAATAATTCAAGTATATTAGCCTTTTTTATATCTTCATTAACAGTTACATCAATATTATATATTTTTTTATTATTTTCATATACACTTAAATTACCTACTTTATCACCTTTTTTTAATGGAAGTTCTTCATTTGTAATATTTAATTTATAAGTCATTTTTCTATCTTTTTTACCTTTTCTATTTAAAATATTGATATCCTGCATAGGTACTACAGATACCTTGCCATTTTTACTTTTATCATTGTCTATAACTCCAACTTTTGTATTCTTAGTTAAAAATGGTTTTACTGTGTATAAATTAAATCCATATTCAAGCATCTTCGTCATATCATCATTTCTTTTTGAACTAGTTTCTTCACCCATTATTACACCAATAAGTCTCATATCATTTCTTTTTGCAGTAGCTGTTAAGCAATATCCTGCTTCTTTTGTATATCCTGTTTTTAATCCATCCATTCCATCAAATGTCTTTATTAGCTTATTTGTATTAACAAGCCAAAATTTTTTATTTGTATCTTGTCTTAGATATGTTTCATATATTCCTGAATACTCAAGAATTTTCTTATGTCTAACAAGTTCTCTTCCCATCATAGCCATATCATATGCACTACTATAATGATTTGCTTCATCAAGACCAGTTGCATTCTTAAAATTTGTATTTTTTAATCCCATTTTTTTAACTCTTTCATTCATTTTAAAAACAAATGCTTCTTCTGTACCAGATATTCTTTCTGCTAGTGCAACTACCGCATCATTCGCAGAGCCAACACAAATTCCTTTTAATAAATCATTTACAGTCATTTCTTCATTAGCTTCTAAATATATTTGTGATCCTCCCATAGATGCAGCATTTTGACTTATTCTAATTTTTTCATCAAGTTTAAGGGCACCACTTTCTATCTCTTCCATTATTATTATTAAACTCATTATTTTAGTCATTGATGCAGGAGCATATCTTTCATTTGAGTTATTTTCATGTATTATTTCACCCGTGGTTGCTTCAATTAATATTGAACTTTTTGCATTTTCTGCAAGATTTAAATTTTCTGCTTTTACAGTACTTAAACTAAGTAAAAGCATAAAAAATATAAACAAAACTTTTTTCATATTACACCTCTAATAAAGATTATGAAAATTTTATAAATATTAATACAAAAAATTGATTTATTCTTATTTAATTGTTATAATATGCTTATAAGATAGTACGAGGTGTATGAAGTATGAAAAAGAAAAAACCTAACTATAAACTTAGAAGACAAATGGCAAAAATAATTCTAATTGTGATAGTATTAACTCCTATAATATTTATAAATAAAACAAAGATATTTAACGCACCACTTTATATAACAAATATTAAATACTCAAAAGTAATAGACTCTATGTTTGAAGTTGATTATAACAAAGAAAAAATAAAAGATACACTAAATTATTTAAAAGAAAAAAAGAAAATAAATAGTAATACAGCAAATTATATTTTAAAAATTCATAATCTAGGATATAGTAACAATGTCATTGATTACATAATTAGAAATTTAAACAAAAAACAAATTACTGATTTTTTAGCAAGAAAATATAATAAAGATTTTGAAGAATACATAAAATCTAATTTATTTTTATATAAAAAATATGATAGATATTTAGCATATCAAAAAAATCATAAAAAACTTGATATAGATGATGTTGTAACTCAAATAGAATTGAACTTAGATAAAACATATTATGATGACAGTGTATTAATTAAAAATCCAGATTCAATAGATACGCTTGCTAATAAATATCTTGAAATACCTGAAGATTATGAACCATCTGATCTTGTTGATATGGATGATGATTATGCAAATAATATGTATGGACAAAAAAAACTTAGAAAAGAAGCTTATGATAAATTTGTTGAAATGTGTGAAGCATCAAGAAAAGATGGTGTTAATTTCTATGCAGAATCTGCATATAGAAGTTATGATTATCAAAATACAATATATAAGAATTATGTAAGAGAACATGGACAAGAAGAAGCAGATAAATTTGCTGCCAAACCTGGATTTTCTGAACATGAATTAGGTCTTTCTATTGATCTTGCAAATATATGGACAATAACAACAAAAGGTGAAGAATATAAATGGCTTTCTAAAAATGCATATAAATATGGATATATAATAAGATATAAAGAAGAATGGGAAGATATTACTGGTTATGCTGCTGAAGCTTGGCATATTAGATATGTAGGTATTAAGAATGCTACTATGATACATAAAAAAAATATTACATATGAAGAATACTATATAAAATATATAGCAAACAAAAAATAAAAGATAAACTTAATTATCTTTTTTTATTTAATAACATCATATATTATATCTATTTCATTAATATTTTCTTTTTTAATAGTAAAATAACTAATTAAACTTGTTGTATCTACATTTTCATCAGAAACAACATATCCAATTACTTCATTTTTTGATACTTTATCATTTACTTTTTTATTTAATAAAATTCCTACACCATAATTTATATTATCTTCCTTTGTTTTTCGACCTGCACCTAAGTTATTTGCAAATTCTGCTAATTTAAGTGTATCTATATCAGTTATATATCCTTCTTTATCACTTATAATATCATATTTATTCTTACAAATATCTATATTATTTATATCTCCACCTTGATATTTTACAAGTTCTAAAAATTTATTATAAGCTTCTTTATTATCTAATTTTTCCTTTACTAAATCAAGTGCATCAGAAACATTTATTTTTTTACCTAAAGAAACCATATATGATGCTATTACTAAACATAATTTTGTAAATCTTTCTTCACCATTACCAATTAGAGTATCAATTGCATCTTTTACCTCAATACCATTTCCTATAGCTCTTCCTAATGGATAATCCATATTAGTAATAAGTGCTACTACTTCTTTCTTAAATCTTTTCCCTATTTTTATCATTATCTCAGATAATTTTTTAGCAGCATCTATGTTTTTCATAAATGCACCTTTACCAACTTTTACATCTAAAACTATCTTATCAGCACCTGATGCAAGTTTTTTACTCATTATACTAGATGCAATTAATGGTATTGATTCTGTAGTTCCAGTTACATCTCTTAAAGCATAAATCTTTTTATCTGCTGGAACTAGGTTACCTGTTTGAGTTGCAATTGCTATTTTAATATCATTTACCTGTTTAATAAAATCATTCATATCAAGACTTGTATTAAAACCACTTATTGATTCAAGTTTATCAATAGTTCCTCCAGTAAAACCTAAACCTCTTCCACTCATTTTTGCAACAGGTACACCGCATGCAGAAACTAATGGTGCTACTACTAGTGTAGTTTTATCGCCAATTCCTCCTGTTGAATGTTTATCAACTTTTATACCACTAATTGAAGATAAGTCTAATTTATCACCACTATTAAGCATTATTTCTGTCAGATTAAATATTTCTTCATCAGTCATACCATTTATTACTATAGCCATTAAAAGTGAACTCATTTGATAATCTTTTATATCTCCATTAACATAGCCTTCAACTGCATATTTAATTTCATCATATGAAAGTTCTTTATTATCTTTCTTTTTTGTTATTATATTAACTATATCCATATAATCACCTACTATATCACTATTATAGCATAAAAAAATTCAAGTTATAACTATAATCTTGAATTAATACGCTGTGCGAATCTTTTTGGATTTTCATTTATCTCTTTTACAGCTTTAGGATAATTTCTAAGTTCTTTAATTAACTCTAATTCTTCCTTTTGAATAGAAATAACATATGGTTCTTCACTTTCAGCAGAAACTTCATTATCAACTAATACATCCATACCTAATAAATAACTAGGTGTTGTTTGTAAAGTTGTAACTAAATCACAAAATGTATCAATATTAGGAAATCTTGTTCCTTTCTCATAACAACAAATTGATACTTTTGTAACATTTATCATATCTGCTAATTGTTGTTGAGTTAATCCTTTTGCTCTTCTTAGTTCCCTTACTCTTGAACCAATAAACAATTTATCACCTACTTCATTAACTTATAGTTAAATTATAGTAAAATCATTTATTAAAATGTTTAGAGTTAACTAAATGGTAATTTATTTATTTTCCTTTGGTTTACTTGTTAAAAATGTTACTTTTTCTGCGACTACTTCTGTTACATATTTCTTTTGTTCATCTTTTTCATATGATCTTGATTGTATTCTTCCTTTAACTCCAAGAAGATCACCTTTTTTACAGTATTCTGCTGTATTTTCTGCAACACCAGTCCATAATATACAATCTATAAAATCTGTATCATATTCACCATTTATATTTTTATAATTTCGAGGTACCGCAAGTGTAATATTAGTAACCTTTTTTCCTTTCTCTGTTTCTTTTAATTCTGGATTTTTTACTAGTCTTCCAACTATAACTATTTGATTTAACATAATCTTTTCTCCTTTCTATTACATAATACATAAAGCAAATATATTACGCAAAGAGACAAAATTATATTTCTGTATTAGTTTTCTATCCAAATTAAATTTTTATTCATAAAAAAAGAAAATATTATTTTATATTTTCCAAATTAATTATCTATTACAAACTTTTTGAAAATTATTTTTAAGTAGGTTATTTAACTCAACTGCATACTCTAGTGGTAACTCTTCTCTAAATGCTTCTATAAATCCAATTATTGATAATTCTATTGCTTTTTCTTCATCTAATCCTCTACTCATAAGATAGAATAAATTTTCTTCATTTAACTTTGACACAGTTGCTTCATGTTCTATAGTTGATGAATCATTTTTACATATATTAGTTGGTACTGTATCACTCTTTGAATCTTTATCTAATATTATCGTATCGCATTTTACGGTTGATGTAGAATTTAATGCACTTTTTTCTATACTAACTATTCCTCTATATGTTGCATTACCACCATTTCTTGCAATTGACTTTGCTATTATAGAACTATGAGTATTTTTACCTAAATGTATCATTTTTGCACCAGTATCTTGTATTTGGTTATTATCTGCCATAGCAATTGATATACAATTACCTGTAGAATTATCACCTTTTAATATACAAGATGGATATTTCATATTTACTTTTGAACCTATATTACCATCAATCCACTCCATAAGACCACCATCTTCAACAAGTGCTCTTTTAGTTACAAGATTGTAAACATTAGAAGACCAATTTTGAATAGTAGTATATCTGCATTTAGCATTTTTTGAAACAAAAATTTCAACTACTGCTGCATGAAGTGAATCAGTAGTATATGTAAGAGCAGTACATCCCTCTATATAATGAAGTTCAGAATATTCATCTACTATTATAAGTGTTCTTTCAAATTGACCCATATCTTTAGTATTTATCCTAAAATAACTTTGCAAAGGTCTATCTAGTTTAGTATGAGGCGGAATATATATAAATGTTCCTCCACTCCAAACTGCTCCATTAAGTGCAGTAAATTTATTTTCATCTGATTTTACAAGTGTACCAAAGTACTTTTTAAATAAATCAGGATATTTTTTTAAAGCAGTATCTGTATCTAGAAAAATAATATTTTTTTCTTCTAATTCTTTTATCATATTATGATATATTGCTTCACTATCATATTGTACTCCAAGACCATCTAAATATTCTTTTTCTTGATTAATTAACCCTATATCATCAAAAGTATTTTTTATATTAGAATCTACTTCATCCCAAGAATTTTGAATTTTGCTATCTACCTTTCTATAGTATGTAATATCATCAAAATTTATATTTATTTCAGGTCCAAATGAAGGAAGACTTTGTTTTTCAAATTCAAGATATGATTTAACTCTTAAATCTCTCATCCAATTATCTTCATTTTTCATTTTGGATATTTCTATAACCTTGTCCTTATCTAATCCTTTTTCAAATTTAATTTCCTTCATTTTCATCATCCTTATTTACTTTTTTCTATTAAATCTTTTATACCTAATATTCCTAAAGTTGCACATTTTTTTCTAGCAGGTTGCTTATATATATCATCATATGCATTTAAGTCCTCTATTAAATCTTTATCATAAGGTTTTTCTTCAAGCATATTTTGATAATTTTCTATTATATTAAGTGCTTCTTCTTTTGTTTTTCCAATTAATATACCTATAGATATAGACATTGAAGAAGTTGCTATTGCGCAAGCTTCTCCATCAAATCTTATATCTTTTATTTTTCCATCTTCCATTTTTAATTCTATATCAAAATTATCAATACAAGATGAATTATTTTTATTTTCTCTTAAGTAAGTACTATCATTTAATAAACCTTTATTAAGTGGTTTTTCATAATTTTCTATAATTAGCGCTCTTTTAAAATTACTATCCATTTTATACACCTAAACTTTCTTCTAATATATTTTCATTTTTTAGTGCATTTATTAACTTATCAGCATCTTCTTTTGTATTATAAAAATATATACTTATTCTACATGTGTTTTTTATTCCTAGTTCATCTTCTAATTTCTTTGCACAATGACTACCACTTCTAACACATATATTATATTTATCAAGATATATTGCTGTATCTTGTGCGAATACATCTTTTACATTAAATGTTACTATTGAACCTTCTACATTTTCATTATACACTTTAATATGCGGAATGCTCTTTAATCCACTAATAATGTATTCTTTTAATGAATCACACGTTTCTTCTATATTATTAATACCTACATTATTAATATAATCAATTGCGGCACCTAGTCCAATAACTCCAGCTATATTCTGAGTACCTGCTTCTAATTTATATGGTAACTCTTTATATTCAATTTCATCTTTACTAGTAAATGATATATTCATTCCTCCACCATATCTTGTTGGAATGAGTTCATTTAATAAATCATATTTACCATAAAGTACACCAACTCCAGTTGGACCAAGCATCTTATGTGCTGAAAATGCTAAAAAATCTATATCCATATCTTGCACATCTACTTTTATATGTCCAACACTTTGAGCACCATCTATGACTACTAAGATATTATTCTTATGTGCATATTCAATTATTTCTTTTATAGGTCTTACATCCCCTATTACATTTGTTACATGCGCAATTGAAATAACCTTTGTTTTAGGTGTTATACTTTTAATAACATTATCTAGTGTTACAGTATGATTTTCAGTTAAAGGAATATAATTAATATTTATACCCATTTCATTTGAAAGCTCGTACCAAGGTAATATATTTGATGCATGTTCACTTTTTGTTACTAAGACCTCATCATCCTTATTTAATTTATTCTTGAAATATCCATATACTATCATATTTAATGAATCTGTTGAACCACTAGTAAAAACTATTTCATTAGAACTTTTTGCATTAATTAATTTTTTAACTTTTTCTCGAACACCTTCATAAGCATCATTTACTTTTAAACTAATTTTATAGTCTCCTCTATGAGCATTTGATGAATAATTCAAGTAATAATCATCCATTGCTTTTATAACAGATTTTGGTTTTAGGGTTGTCGCACCATTATCAAAGTACACTATATCCTTATTTAACATTGGAAAATCATCCATATAATTCATTTTTTCACCTCCAATACTTATTTATAATATCAATTAAATCTTCACTTAAAGATTCATATTTATAAAAATTTCCTAATAAAAATCCCTTTATAAGTAAATTATAACTTTCTTTCTCACTAAGACCTCTTGATTCTAAATAGAAAATTGTATCAAAATCAAATTTACCTATATATGCACCATGGCTTGCTTCAATATCATATTCATCAATATATAAATTAGGTTGTATTTTAGAATTATTTTCATCCATTGTAATAATTTTATTATCCTGAGATAATTTACTCTTTATGCATCCTTTTTTTATATATCCATTATTTGTTACTAATATTTTACCATTTTTATTTGTTACACCATGTACTACTGTATTACTTATTGTATTTTTATTGTTATGATATACGTTAATTTCATACTCATTTTCATATTCAGATATTGACGATATATTTAATGTAACATTACTGTTTTCACCATCAATATATATATTTATTTTACTATTAATTGATCTTGCATAATCAAATATATCAATACAAACATTACTATTATTTAATACTTTAAAATCATATTTTATATTTATACTGTCTTTATTTATTTGAACAATATTCGTATTTGAATTATCTAAAATATTAAATTTTGCACTTGCATTATCTTTAGGAATTATTATATATTTACTTTCATTACCCAAATTAATTTCATTTAATGAATCTTCTAGTACTATTTTATTCATTTTTAATTTCATCACCTACGATACTTGCTGAACTTTTATATGAATCATATCCATCTTTTTCTACTTTAAGTGCTAAATCGTAAGTTCCACTTTCTTTTATATTTCCATCAACCATAATATGTACATAATCTGGTTTTATATATTCTAATATTCTTGGATAATGTGTAATTATCAATACTGATGAATCTTTATTCTCTTTTATATAGTTATTAACATTTTCAGATACAATTCTTAGACTATCAACGTCTAACCCTGAATCTATTTCATCTAAAATAATTAATTTTGGTTCTAATATCTTCATTTGAAGTATTTCATTTTTCTTTTTTTCTCCACCAGAAAATCCTTTATTTATACTTCTATGGATCATATCTTTATTCATCTTAAGTTCTTCTTGTGCCTTTTCTATCTTTTTTATAAATTCATATAAAGATATATTTTTATCTTCTCTATTATTTATAATTGTTCTTAAAAAATCTGCAGTTGTAACACCATCAATTTCACAAGGTAATTGATTTGCTAGAAAAATCCCTTTATTAGCTATTTCATTAGTGGGTAATTTTCTTATATCAACTCCATCAAAAGTAATATTACCACATACGTCATATCTTTTATCATTTAATAGAACTTTAGATAATGTACTTTTTCCTGTTCCATTTGGGCCCATTATTGCATGAACCTCACCTTTTGATATATGTAAATTAAAGTCTTTTAATATATCCTTATTATTTATTTTTACGGACAAATTACTAATATCTAACATAATATCACCCCAAACATTAATATTTTACCATAAAATTATATATTTTTTTGCAATATTTTGTTAAAATTATATTAGAAAGGTGATAAAATATGGAGGGTGATTAAAATATGGATTGTATTTTTTGTAAAATTGTAAATGGAGACATTCCATCATATACAATATATGAAGATGATATAGTAAAAGTCTTTCTAGATATAGAACCTATGTCTCCAGGTCATACACTTATAATACCCAAAAAACATTATAATAATTTAGAAGATATTGATATGGATACATTAAATCATATAAATAAAATTGCAAAAGAAATATATACTCTTTTAAAAGAAAAACTTAATATTGATGGAATGAGTATAGTTCAAAATAATGGTTGTGTACAAGACGTATTACATTATCATATGCATATTAAACCTTATTATAATGAAAATAAAGGAATGAGTGTTGAAGAGGTATTTAATATATTAAAAAATGAATAAAAGTACAGAAATTCTGTACTTTTTTTATAATGTTCTATAAGTTATATAATTTGATATTGAGTTTTCTTTTGCTTCTGATTCTGTATATGAACCTAACTCATTTAATACACCTTGTATATCTTTATCATCTTCTATAACAAAATCTTTAATATCTAAAAGTCTTCTCATACTTTTTAATAAGATTTCTAAATCATATTTTATAGCTTTTTTTCTATAAAAATGACGATTAGATACCTCTCTACTAATATATTCTAAAGTATTAAGTTTTCTTTTTAATAATTCGTACTTTTTATTAACTGATAAAGCTGTAGAGAAACCTTTTAAATTATTTTTTTCATCTCTTACCTCAATTAGAAGCTCTAAATCTCCATTATTTACTTTATCAATAAATTCACTAGATTCCTTTTCATCCATCATTTTTACATTAAATGGTAATTGTAATTTTTCCACTTAAATTCCCCCTTTTTACGGGATAGTATGATACCACATTTTGTATTATTTGTCAAAAAAATGAAAAAAAGTTCTAATTGAACTTTTTAACAAACAAATGCACTTAGTATGATAGCTAATAGTATATAAAGAACTATTATTGTAACATATCCACAACCACGATTACGAGTTGGTGTACAATTTGTTTGAGAACATGAATTTGTACAGCTCATTAAAGTTTACCTCCTTAATTTAATAAATTTAGATGTATGCACCTATTAATATAACTAATAGTATGAATAGTACTAGTATTATACCAGCACCTGTTCCATATGTATTTCCCATTTTCATTCCTCCTTTTTTTCTATTCACATTATTTTATGGTAAAACTGCTAATAATGTGATTATATTTTTAAAAATATTGTTTTTATTTTATAATTTTGTTATTATATATATGTACATTATTAAGGAGGATAGAAGATGAAGAAAAAAATAATGTTAATAAGTGCTATTATAGTTACAGTACTATTAATTAGCGGATGCGGAAATGCAAAATTAAAAAATGGAGAAGAAGTTGTTTTTACTGTCAATGGTAAAAATGTAACTGCAGATTCATTTTATAAGAATTTAAGGGATAAATATGGCAAAGCAATCATGATTGATATGATTGATAAAAAGATACTAGATGTAGTTTATAAAGATGATTCTGAAATAGAAACACAAGCAAATAACCAATTAGAAAGTGTAAAAGCACAATATAAAGATAATTGGGAAGAAACATTAAGTGGTGCTGGATATAGTAATGAAAAAGAATTACTTGAAGAATTTAAACTTACATATCAAAGAAATAAAGCTATTGAAGATTATATTAAAGAATCTATAAAAGATGATGAAATTAAAAATTATTATAATGAAAATACTGTTGGAGATATAAGTGCAAAACATATATTAATATCAGTTAAAACAGATGATAGTGAAGAAGGATTATCTGATGAAGATGCTAAGAAAAAAGCAGAAGAACTTATAAAGAAACTAGATGAGGGAGCTGATTTTGATACTTTAGCAAAAGAAAATTCAACTGATACTGGATCTGCAGAAAATGGTGGAGATCTAGGATATTTTAATAAAGGTGATATGGTAGAAGAATTTGAAGATGCTGCTTATAAACTAAAAGTTAATGAATATACAAAAGAACCAGTAAAAACTACATATGGTTATCATATAATATTAAAAACTGGTGAAAAAGATAAACCTAAATTAGAGGCAGTAAAAGAAAATATTATTGAATCACTTAAAGAAGAAAAATTAAAAGAAAATCCAACATTAGAAGTTAAAGCTCTTGAAGAATTAAGAAAATCATATAATTTAAAATTCAAAGATGCAAAAGCAAAAAAACTATATAATGAATACTTAGAAGCTGCTAGAAAATCTGCTATTGAAAGTGCAAATACTAGTAGTTCAAATTAAAAACACAGAAATGTGTTTTTTTACATTTCTGTGTAATTAAATCCTTTTTGATAAAGTTTTTGTTTTATTACGCTATCTAATTTAGCACCTGTATACTTTTTAGAATATTTATTATATAGTTTTGTATATTCTTCATTAATATCATTATTACTATTAAAATCTTTTTCTTCAATTACAGCATTTATATCAGATAATTCATACCCTTTTTCACTAAAATAACTAATAATTTTCTTTTTTAATATTGCTCCACTATAATTACTTTTAATAGATAACTTTTTATCTATTAATTTTGATAATTTATCTAATATATAATCTTTATCGATTTCATCTAATTGCATATCTATATCTTTTTCATTAAATCCAAGACTTATAAGTTCTTTTTTTATTTTTATAGGACCTATATTACTTATATTTAACTTATCATTTATGTAAGACTTTATATATAATTTTTGATTTAAATATCCCTCTTTTTTAAGTCTTTTTATTACATTTTCAATTAATTCACTATTAATTTGTTTCTTCTTTAAAAAATCAATTATTTCACTTTCACATCTCAATTTTATTTTTATATATTTTAAAGCAATATCATATGCCATATAATTATTATTATCTTCTTTTATCTGATTTAATAAAGTATCATCAACTACTTTATTTGCTAATAAATTATATTTTAATATTATATCTTCATATAATACTATAGATGATGAATCAGAAAAAAATACTTTATATTTTGAACCTGACATCTTTTTAAACTTTATTATTTGCATTTTTATCCCCTCATTAAAATATTATCATACGAAAATATGTTCGTCAATATAAAAATAAAAAAACTTAATTTTTTTCTTTTACATGAATTAAGTTTTCAGAAATTTCTTCTAATGCTTTACCTATATCTTTAGACGATTTATATTCATTTAGTTGATAATGTTTTGTTTCTTTCATTTGATGTGCTCTTTTAGCAACTACATAAACAAGTTCATACTTCGAATTAATGATATTTAATATTTTATCAATAGAGGTATTCATACTATATCACACTCCCCAATTTAATAATATATTAATATCAAAAATAAATCAATAAAATGTCAATTTTTTGACATTATTTTACATTTTATGCTATTCTCTTTGAATTTTCGTCAGTCACTTTCTTTTCTTTTAACATAGAAATCACTTCATCATATTTTTTTCTATTTTCTATACTATTTTCTTTTGTATATTCATCTATATTTTTCATAAAATCTTTTGCTTTTTCTTCATCATCTAGACAGCTACATATTTTTTGATAAAAAGATATACCATCTGCATTTATAAAATAGTTTAATAAATCAATATCTAAAACAAAAGAATTAATATCTATTAACAAACAATCTTCTAAAGTACAAGGATCATCTGCCTTATCAACATAAAAATCTGATATTTCTTCTTGATCTATTACCTCACCAGTAAGCAAACCTACTAATGTATGTTTTAGCTTATCATTTATCTTATATCCATAAGTAGCATTTTTTTCATCAGTATATACTAGTCCATCACTATATCTTGATGTTTCAACATCAAATCTTCTAGAAATTATACTTAAAATTGAAAAACAATAATCATATAATCTTCTGTTTTCGTCTTTTACATACTTTTTATTATTAATTATTGTATTACTTTCAGAGTCATAACAATAAGCAAATTCAGTTAAACCTGAGTCATAATTATTAACTACTTTTAAATCAGATAATAACTGTGAACAATTATCAATTGGAACATCTACACCAAATCTATTAAATAAATTAATAAATTGATTTATAACTAATTTTATACTTTCTTTATCATAAATTGATATTCCCTTATTATTATCTATTGTATTGCTAAAGAAATTATTGATATTTTCCATACAATCTCTCCTATATTATTCATTAATATTATTATACCATAAAATGAAAAAATTCCATATGGAATTTTTTAGAATTTATTGCAACAACTATCATCTATATTTGTGCATATATTTTCCTCAGAACAGCTATATTCTGGCATATAAGTATGTTTATATATGTGATTATTAACTATTTTTGTATGAATTGGACAAATATGTACTACTTCATGAACAATATCTTTTTGAACACATTTTTCAATTGGAGCTTCATACACTGGATCTGCACAACATTTTTCTTCACTAATTGTTGGACAACAAACATTATTATTTTGAGAATACATGTTGTTTCCCATAAAATTGTTAAACATTATTAAAATCCCCCTTATCTACTATTAGAATATGAGAATTTTATAATTTGGAATATGCTTTTGACACATATATATTAAAATGGCATTTTGAATGAACCATTACTAAACATTTTCATCATTTTTTTACTTTGTTCAAATTGGGTAAGTAATCTATTTACTTCTTGTACAGTAGTTCCTGATCCTTTAGCAATTCTTGTCTTTCTACTTGCTTTTATTATTTCTGGATTTCTTCTTTCTTTTATAGTCATTGATAAAATTATAGCTTCCACTTTAGAAATTTCTTTTGGATCTATATTAATATTATTAAGACCCATCTTTTTAGCACCTGGTATTAATTTTAATAAACTTTCAATAGAACCCATCTTCTTTATTTGTTTAAATTGAGTCAAGAAATCTTCTAAATCAAATTTACCCTTTTTCATTTTCTTATAAGTTTTTTCTGCTTCTTCTTCATCAATTACAGATTCTACTTTTTCAACTAAAGATAAAATATCTCCCATTCCAAGAATTCTATCTACCATTCTTTTTGGATCAAATTCTTCTAATCCATCTAATTTTTCACTAACACCTATAAATTTAATTGGAACGTTTGTTAAATGTCTAGCAGATAATGCTACACCACCTCTTGTATCACCATCTAATTTAGTTAATATTGTTCCTGTAAGTGGCAATTTTTCATTAAACCCTTGTATAACATTTATAGCATCTTGACCTATCATACTATCTAAAACTAAAAGTATTTCATCAGGATTAAATTCATCTTTTAGATTTTCTAATTCTGTCATTAACTCTTCATCTATATGAAGTCTACCAGCAGTATCAATTAATATATAATCTAAATTATTATCTTTTGCATAATCAATTGCATTACGAACTATATCATTAGGTTTTTTATTTTCTTCAGCATATACAGGTATATTTAAACTTTTACCTATTGTCTTAAGTTGTTCAATAGCAGCAGGTCTATAAATATCACAAGCAACAAAAAGTGGTTTTTTATTATATTTTTTTCTAAGTAAATTACCAAGTTTACCAATTGTTGTTGTTTTACCTGATCCTTGAAGTCCAACTAGCATTAAAATTGTAGGTGTTTTTTTTGTTTCTATTTCAACTTTATCAGTACCAAGTAATTCTAATAGTTCATCTTTTAATATCTTTAAAAATACTTCACTAGGTTTTAAACTTTTTCTAACTTCTTCTCCAAGAGCCTTTTCTTTTACTTTATTAGTAAATTCTTTAACAACTTGATAATTTACATCTGCTTCTAATAAAGCAAGTCTAACATCTCTTAATACATCGCTTATATTATCTTCAGTTATTGTACCATAACCTTTTATCTTATGCATTGCGGCATCTAGTCTATCACCCAAATTTTCAAACATATAATCATCTCCTAGTTTTCTATAATTTCTTCTATTTGTTTTTTTAGTTTTTCATCATCTATATTATTTATTATATTTTTTAGTTTTTCATTTTTAGCAAGTAAATTTAGTTTTGATTCAAAATCATATAATTTTTCACAAGCAACTTTTAATTGTTTATGAACAGCATTTCTACTTACATTTAAGTTATCAGATATTTCACTTAAACTTAAATTATTAAAATAATAGTCTTCAAAATAAGATTTTTGTGAATCAGATAATAATTCACCATAAAAATCATATAACAATACTAATTTATTAATTTCATTCATATTACACCATTTCCTTAAATAGTCCATAAATATATTTTTCTATATCAAATATTTCTAAATCATCAAGTTGTTCACCAAGACCAATATACTTAACAGGTATATTTAATTCCTCTTTTATTGCAAGAACAATTCCACCTTTTGCAGTGCCATCTAATTTTGTTAAAATTATCCCTGTTATATTAGTTATTTCTTTAAAACTTTTTGCTTGACTTATACCATTTTGACCTGTTGTAGCATCCATAACAAGAAGTGTTTCAGATGGTGCATTTGGAACTAAATTTCCTATTACTCTATTTATTTTTTCAAGTTCTTTCATTAAATTAACTTTATTTTGAAGTCTTCCTGCAGTATCTATTAATACAACATCATAATTATCTTTATTTGCTTCTTCTAATGCAGTATATATCACACTTGATGGATCTGCATTTTCTTTTCCTGATACTGTTTTAACTCCTACTCTTTCTCCCCATAAACATAATTGTTCAACTGCACCTGCTCTAAATGTATCTGCTGCGACTAACATAACTTTTTTTCCTAAATCTTTTTCTTTTTTTGCTATTTTAGCTATTGATGTAGTTTTACCAACTCCATTTACACCAACAAATAATATTACTGTTGGCCCATTTTCATTATAATTTATTTTGTTTACTAATATCTCTTCATTAACATATATTATAAATAATTCATCTACTATTAATTCTTTTAATATTTCAGGATCATCTATTTTTTCCTTTTTAGCTCTATCAACTATTTTCTCCATAAAGGACATAACTGTATTAACACCAATATCAGCCATAATTAATATTTCTTCTAATTCTTCAAAATACTCTGCATTTATCTTTTTATATTTTTTATTTAATGCATTTAATTTATTTGAAAACTCTTTTCTTGTTTTTTCAAGTGCTTTTTCATATTTAATTTTTTCTTCATCATCATCATTTTTATTAACTAATTTCTTTAATTTATCAAAAAATCCCATTATATCACCCTTAATTAATTATAACATTTATACAAAGAAAAAAAAAGAAAACTTTTCTTTTTATTATGATTTTACATACCCATATATTATTAATACAAACATAAGAACAACAAATATTAGAATAAGTGCATCTATCCAAACACTAAACATAGCTTCATTGTTTAATTTTGCAGTTTCTTGTTTTACTTTTTCGTCATTCTTTTTAATTTGTGCTTTATTTTTTTCTTCTTTTACTGTATTAGCACTTTCTACCTTTTTAGTTGTTTGTTCCTTTACAGGCTGTTTTTTTGCACTACTAGATGTTTTTTTAGAAGCTGTTTTAGTAGGTGTTACTTTCTTAGTTGTAGTCTTTTTAGGTGCTTGTTTAGTACTAGTAGTTTTTTTAGTTGTTGTCTTTTTTGCTTGTGTTGTTTTAGCAGACTCTTTTTTCTTTGTTTCTGCCATATTTTCACACTCCTTTATTCATATTCAATACTATTATATATTATTTTTTTTAAATAATCTATATTTTCAAAAAAAAAGACATATTTTTGTCAAATACGCCTTTTTACATTACATACTTAATTTTTTTTCTAATGCAGTTGCTGCTACTTTATAGTTTTCAACAATTACAGGACTTGTTTCTGAATTACATCTATTTTTCATATTAGTTAATTCATTTCTTAAGATTATTAATTCACTTTGACTTAATTTATCTTTATTTAATAATTCAATAAACTTATCCATATTTATACTATTTAATGCAACATAATTTAAAGTAACTGTATTACCATTTGAAATATTTAATTTATCTTGTATTGCATTCATAACTGTTTTATAATTTTCAACAATTACTGGGCTTGTTTCTGAACTATATCTATTTTTTATAGTCATTAATTCACTTTTTAAACTTACTAAATCAGATTCACTAAGTTCTTGTTTATTTAACATATCAGTTAATGTAGCCATACTAATTCCGCATAATGCAACATATGGTAAATCTATCTTTTTACTTGCATCAACATATACAATCTTTTCTTGTTCTACTTTTTCTTCTTTTTTAGCAACTTCATTTTCTTTTTTAGCTCCGTTATCATCTTTTACATTATTATTAATATTATTTATTTTTTTATGATATTCTTCTAATTTTTTACCAAATTCTTCATTAGACATAAGACCATTTTGATATGCTTCTGCATATTTATCTAATGAATCTACATTAAATTCATCAGTATTATCATCAATAATAACTTCTTTTGCTTTTTTAGGTTCTGATACAGTTGTATTATTTTTGTTTTTAAATTCATCAAAATTAACAACTTTATTAGCTTCTTCAGATTCTGATGCATTTTTCTTACTTAAATCATCAAAATCAATAACTTCTACAACATCATCATTATCTATTTTAGCAGTATATTCATATTCTGGCTCACCGTTATTATTAACCCCTGTTATTTCTTCTTCTATTTCTACTTTATCTCTCATTGCCTTTTTTCCATCAAGTTTATCAATAAGATCTTCTACTGAAGTTTTTAATACTATATATCTTGTTTCTTCAGGAAGATTTTTAATTGCATCTATTTCTGATATTAATTCTTCAGCATTTTCAGGATAATTATCTAATATATATCTTATATGATCATATATTTTTTGTTTTTCTTCATCTGTTGATGAAAATAAATATTTATCTAATTGACTATATATTTCATCAGATTTTAAACTATTCTTTTTAGCGATTTTATCAATTTCATCAATATATCTATCATCTACTATTTTGTCACTGCGACCAAATAATTTTGAGAAAAACCCCTTATTTTTTTGTTTTCTAGTATTATTACTATAATATGTATCATAATCCCTTTCAATAGTTTCAGTATCTTCATTTACATCAGAAACTATACTTGATAATTCATTAAAACTTTCATCATCAACTATTTTATCCTTGTTTTGACGTCCAATTTTAATATATTCTGATATATGCGTAATAACATATTTCATTTTTCCTAAAAATCTAAATGTTCCTTTAACAAATTTCATAAAAAATTCCCCCTTTTTTTGTTAACGGCACATATCTTACCACAAGTTCTTTTTTTTGTCAAATTATTGCAATATATCCAAAAAAATAGTATAATTGATATCGTTAATCTATATTTAACTTTATTCTTAAGAAAGGAGATATTAATGAAAATTTTTGAAAATACTAATGATACTAAGATTTTTGCATTAGGTGGTCTTGGGGAAGTTGGAAAAAATATGTACTGCATTATGCAGGGTAATGAAATAATAATTATTGATAGCGGTGTTTTATTCCCTGAAGAATCTTTACTTGGTATTGATTATGTTATTCCTGATTTTAGTTTTTTAAAGAAAAATGAAAGCAAAATCAAGGGTCTTTTTATAACACATGGTCATGAAGATCATATTGGTAGTATTAATTTTTTACTTCAATCAGTTAATATACCTACTATATATGCACCTAATCAAGCAGCAAATCTTATTAAAAAGAAATTAGCAGATAGAAGCATTAGATATGATAATATTGTTGTATACGATGAAAATAGCAAATTTAAATTTAAAAATTTTGAAATTGAATTTATATTAACTACACATTCTATACCTGATAGTTATAGTATAGTTGTTAATACAATAAATGGTACAATTGTACATACAGGAGATTTTAAATTTGACTTAACACCTATTGGTCCTATGGCAAATCTACAAAAAATGGCAAGAATAGGAGAAAAAGGAGTAACACTTCTACTTAGTGAAAGTACAAATGCATTAAATCCTGGTATGTCTCTTAGTGAATCTAGAGTTGATGCAACTCTTAGTGATTTATTTCAAAGGCAAAAAATTGGTAGAATTATCGTTGCAACTTTTGCATCTAATGTATATAGACTAAAACATATTATTGAAACATGTAAAAGAAACAATAGAAAAGTAGCATTATTTGGTAGAAGTATGGAAACTCAAATCGAAATTGCTATAGAATCAGGTTATATTACTGATAAAGATGTATTTGTAACTCCTGAAGAAGCAAATAAATTAAAACCAGAAGAAGTATGTTTATTGTGTACAGGTTCACAAGGAGAACCACTTGCAGCTTTATCTAGAATTGCTAATGGAACTGATAGAAAAATCAAATTACTTCCTAATGATATAGTAATATTCTCATCATCACCTATTCCAGGAAATGCTGGCGCGGTTGCTGATACGCTTAATAAATTAGCATTAAAAGGAGTTAAAACATATACAAATACTTCATTAAATGAAATTCACTCATCAGGGCATGCAAATCAAGAAGAATTAAAGTTAATGTTAAGATTAATAAAACCAAAATATTTAATGCCTATTCATGGTGAATACAGAATGTTAAAATCACATGAGAATTTAGGAGTTTCATGCGATATACCAAAGAAAAATATATTTGTAATGCAAAATGGTGAAGTATTATCAATGTCAAAAGGTATAGTAAAAAAAGATAAGGGATTCCCTTGTTATGATATATATGTTGATGGAAATAGAATTGGTGATATTGGTAATGTTGTTATAAAAGATAGAAAAATTATGGCAAATGATGGTATTTTAGTAGTTATTTGTAATATAAATCAAGTAAAAAAACAATTACTTGGTAAAGTTAATATAACAACTAGAGGATTTGTACTTGTAAATGAAAATGAAGAATTACTTAAAGAAATTGAAAATAAAGCATTTAGTGTAATAATTAAAGAACTTAGAAATAAGAAATTCAATTATGCAGATTTAAAAAATCAAATAATTAGTGAAATTGGACCATTTATTTTAGAGAAAACTGGTAGAAAACCTATTGTTCTTCCAGTAATTATGGATATTAAAAATAACGATTAGATTAATCGTTATTTTTTCTTAAATATATCTATTATTTTTCTTTTTGTTGATTTAGATTCCTTATTTTCTTCTTTATTTTGATTATTTTCTTCTTTAATCTCAGTTTTTTCTTCTGTAACTTTGTTATTTTCTTCTTTTATCTTTTCTGGTTTTGGCTTTGGAAGAGTATCTTTTCTAGATAAATTTAATTTTCCTTTTTTATCATATCCTGTTGCCTTAACAGTTATTTCATCTCCAACCTTAACTATATCTGATGGTTTATTTACTCTTTCATGAGCAAGTTGAGAAACATGTACAAGTCCCTCACAACCATCCCATAATTTAACGAAGCATCCAAAGTCTAATACATCTGTTACTGTACCTTTATAAACTTTTCCAATTTCTACTTCTCTAACGATATCTTGTATCATTTTTTTAGTTTTCTCTATTACTTCTTTATCATTATGGTATATTACTACTCTTCCATCATCTTCTAAGTCAACCTTAACAGCATTTATATCATTAACAGTTTTTGCTCCACTAGTTTCAAGAATAATTTTTGTAATCATCTCTCCACCTCTACCAATAACATCCTTTATTTTATTTGGATTAATCATAAATGACTCTGTTTTAGGAGCATATTTACTAACTTCTTCCCTTGGTTTTGGAATTGTATTTTCTATTAAATCTAAAACTTGCATTCTTGCTTCTTTTGCTTGACTTAAAGCTTCTTTTAATATTTGTTTTGTTATTCCTTTGATTTTGATATCCATCTGAAGTGCACAAATACCATTTCTAGTACCTGCAACTTTAAAATCCATATCTCCTAAGTGATCTTCCATGCCTTGAATATCTGTAAGTATTGTATAGTCATCACCATCAGTTATAAGACCCATCGCAATACCTGCTACTGGAGCTTTTATTGGAACACCTGCAGCCATTAAACTCATACAACCAGCACATATTGATGCTTGAGAAGATGAACCATTTGATTCTAAAGTTTCTGATACTACTCTTATTGTATAAGGAAATTCTTCTTCACTAGGTATTACTTGAGCAAGAGCTCTTTCTCCTAAAGCACCATGACCTATTTCACGTCTACCTGGTGCACCATATCTACCTGTTTCACCTACACAAAATTGTGGAAAGTTATAATGAAGCATAAATCTTTTTGATTCTTCAAGTTCAAGACCATCTAATATTTGATGTTCTCCAATTGCACCTAATGTGGTAACACTAAGAGATTGTGTTTCTCCTCTTGTAAATAGTGCTGATCCATGTGTTCTTGGAAGTAAATCAATACTAGCAGATAATGGTCTAATTTCAGTCATACTTCTACCATCAGAACGAATTTTCTCTTTAACAACTATCTTTCTAAATACATCGTATTCTACTTTTTCTAATGCTAATTTAACTGCAGTAATTAATTTTGTAAATTCTTCTTCATCCATATTTGCTTCATTTTCCAAAGTATATTTTTCTACTACTTCTTCTTTTACTTTATCTATAGCAGCATACTTTTCAAGTTTGCCTTTTATTCTCATTGCAGAATCTAGCTTATCTCTTGATAGTTTATCTACATTATCTAATAACTCATCAGTTATTTCTAGAACATCATATTCCATCTTTTCTTGACCAATATCATTTATTATTTCTTCTTCAAATGAGACTAATTCTTTAATAGCATCATGTCCAAACATAAGAGCGTCAAGCATATCTTCTTCACTTACCTCTTTTGCTCCTGATTCAACCATATTAATTGCCTCTTTAGTTCCTGCTACTGTAAGTTCTATATCAGTATTTTCACTTTGTTGTGTAGTTGGGTTAATTACTAATTCTCCATTAACTCTTCCTACTTTTACTCCTGCAATTGGTCCATCAAAAGGTATTTTACTAATTGATGTTGCAAGAGAAGATCCAAACATAGCAGCCATTTCTGGTGAATTATCTTGATCTACAGATAATATAGTATTAACTATTTGTACTTCATTTCTAAAGTCTTCTGGAAACAAAGGTCTCATAGGTCTATCTATCATTCTTGCTGCTAATGTAGCATTCTCACTTGGTCTTGCTTCTCTTTTAATAAAACCTCCTGGTATTTTTCCAACAGAATATAATTTTTCTTGATATAATACCATTAAAGGAAAGAAATCAGATAGTACATTTGCATTATCAGATACAACAACTGTTGATAAAACAACTGTATCTCCATATCTTACTAAAACTGAACCATCAGCTTGTTTTGCAAGTTCTCCTATTTCAACAACTAATTTTCTTCCTCTAAAATCTAATTCATAAACTTTCTTACTCATACTTATCTCCCTTTTAATATAATTGTAACACAAATATTCAGATTTTTAAATGAAAAAAGCACAATACTATGTGCTTATTTTCTTAAACCTAATCTTTGGATTAAAGTTCTATATCTGTTTATATCAGTTTTTTTCAAATATTCAAGAAGATTACGACGTTTACCAACTTTCATAAGTAAACCCTTCTTTGAATGGAAATCATGTATATTAACTTTTAAATGATCTGTTAATATTTGAATTTCTTTAGTAAGAATAGCAATTTGTACCTCTGGAGAACCTGTATCATTCTCATGAGTAGCATATTCTTTTATAATTTGTTCTTTTTCTGATTTCTTTAATGCCATCTTTTTTACCTCCTACTATTATATTTGCCTAATACCTAGCATATGGTTCGGAGATTCCATATACCACGTAAAAGGTAGTGCATTAATAATATACATTATTTTTATTTTAAAATCAATATATTTAGCAAATTTTAATCATATTTTTAGATAAATTAGTTTTTGGTTTATTAGTTAATATATTTTTTATAATATGATCTTGTTTATCATTATCTATATTAGATTCTGTAAAACTTGGATTTTCACTATCAGTACAATCTATATCTATTTTTAATTGTTCTAATAACAAATTTATCGTATTATAACTTAAATTTGATGAATAACTTTCTACAATTTTTTGAAAATCAGAATATGGTATATCTTTTGGTATAAAATTTAATGCTTTTTTAAATCTCATCAATTCTGACATATTAGTAATACTAATTGCAACATCAATAATTGAATTAAATTTTTCTTCATTTAATTTAATTAACTTACTATCTGATGCAATTTTAGTTACTATTTTTATTCTATTAAATATATTTTCTTCTAATGTTTCTTTAAATTTTACTTCGGTATTTATTAAATTTTCTAGAAGTAAACGATATTTCTCAGATAAATTATCAAAATTATGACTATGAATATTATTACGATCATTAACATCTCTATCAAACATACTAAAATAAGATTTAATTATTTCAAGTATATAATATTCACATTGTTCAGGTTCAACGCACAATATCATATTAATAGGATATGAAATTAATTCACTTATAAAATCTAATATATCGCAAAAACTTTCAGATGATGATATATAATCTTTACTTATAAACTCGTTTAACATATCACAAAATTCAATTTTGTTATCTAAAAACTCAAATACACTAAGTTCTTCAAAAATCTTTACTAATTTAGAAAAATTATTATCATTAATCGTATTTTTATTATTTATACAAATTTTAAATAATAAATTTGCTTCATCATTACCTAAATCAAATAAATTATATAATTGACTAGAAAGTGCACCTTTTGTTAAATTTGGTAATTTATATAGTTCATATAGCTCAATTTTTTTCATTTTATTACCCCCTAAAAATAATTAACTATATTATATATTTAAAAATAAATATGTCAATTCATATTTATTTTTTCAAATTTCTTATATAATTTTTTTCTTTATCTGAAACTTTATTAGACTCAATTATCTTTTGTATTGATTTATTATGTGTAAATTTATCCAAATTACAAGACTTTAAAAAATTAATAGTCCTATCACTATATTTAGTATATAAAGTAGATATAAGCCAAGCAAGTGCCATTTTATCATAATAATTTTTGCAGTTTACACTACTAATAATATTAAATACATCATCAACATAATTATCATTTATAAAATAATATAACAACATTACAAGGCCAAATCTTATATAATATTCTTTATCAGAATATAAATAATCCTGTATAAAATTAAATATATCGTCTAAATATTCATTTGTTATATGAAAAGAACTACAAAATATATCACATACACACCAATTATCAATTAAATCTACATACTCTTTAGTATATTTTAAAATATCATTAATATCTAATTTTAAATCACAAATAATAAGACCCATCAGTATTTTCTCTTCTAAATATTCTTTTTTGCTTATATCTAAAAAATACATTTTCTCTTCATAACTCAACTTTTTAGAAAATTTTCTTATTTTTGGAATTTGAACTCCAATAATATCAGGAATATTAGGAACAATTTTTTTCTGAAAATCTCTATATTTATCAGAAGATAACTTAAATAATTCACATCTAAAATCTATCACTTTGCATTACCAAATCTTCTATCTCTATTATTAAAACTTTCTATTGCTTTATCAAATTCATCTTCATTAAAATCTGGAAAAAGTACATTTGTAAAATAAAATTCTGCATATGAAATTTGATATGGCATAAAGTTACTAATTCTATATTCACCACTTGTTCTAATTAATAAGTCTACAGGCGGAAGATTTTGATATAAATATTTATTAAAAGACTGTTTATCAATACTATCCATACTGATTTTTTTATTAACTATATCTTCTGCAAATTTTTTTGCAGCATCTACTATTTCTTCTTGTCCACCATAATTTAAACATATATTAAGAATACCATTGGTATTATTTTTAGTCTTTTCTGTAATTTCATTCATAGCAGATAAAACATCTTCTCTAAGTGGATGTTGTCTTCCTGAAAATACAACTTTAATATTTTCTTTTATTATTTTTTTCATCTTATTCTTAAATTGAATAATAAATAGATCCATTAAATAATCTACCTCTTCTTTACTTCTTTTAAAATTATCAGTTGAAAAAGCATACACACTTAATACTTTGACACCTTTTTTTATCGAATGAAGGGCAAGTTTTTCAAGAGTTTTACTTCCTTCTAAATGACCCGCACTTCTTTTTTTTCCTCTACTTGTTGCCCATCTACCATTACCATCCATTATAATAGCAACGTGATTTGGTATCTTTAATTCTTGCATAAATTCACTCCTTTTTATAATTATATCAGTTCATTTAAAATTTGTATATTTTTTCTTGAATTATTTATAATTTCTTTTATAAAAATAGACTCATTATTTTTTTTAGTAAATAAATAAACATTATTTTTTGTTCTTGTTAGTGCTACATAAAATAATCTTCTTTCTTCTTCATAAGGATAAATATCACTATCTTTTATTACAAAATTAAATATGTTATCATTTATTACCTTATTTGGAAAACCAAGATAATCATCCACCATATTTAGAATAATTGTATTACTTGCTTCTAAACCTTTAGATCTATGTACAGTTAAAAATTTTATATTCTTACTCTTATCTTTACTATATATAATATTATTTTCATTAATAGTAAAATTCTGTGATTTTAATATAGGAGTAATATCCTTATTATTTCTACCTAACACAAAAATATCAGTATCAATATTATTTATAATATTTTCAAATGCAATAATTAAATCATTATAATAAACTATTTTTATTGGTTTATTTAATGTAATATTTGATTTTAAATTCTTTTTCATCTGGTATTTATTTTTCATAATAAATTTGCCAGCAACACTTATTAACTCTTTAGAATTTCTATATGTATTTTCAATTTTTAATATTTTACTTTTTCCAAAATATTTCTCAAAATTCAAAAACATTGATAAATTGCATCCTGTAAATCTATAAATTGACTGAAAATCATCCCCTACTGCGATAATTTTAGCTCCACTAATATCTTTTATTTTTTTAATAAGCATATATCTAGTTAAAGATGTATCTTGATACTCATCTATTATTATATATTTGTATTTTATTTTATCTTTTATCTTCTTTAACGATAGATTTATCATATCATTAAAATCAATCATATTTTGACTTTTTAGTTCTTCCATATAAACGCTATATATTTCTTTAATTAACCTAAGTAATATAAAATTTTTCCATCTTACATTTTTATCTTTTTCTTTATAATTTGTTATAAAAAATTCATCAAATTTACTAACATCATAATTATTTGACTTAAATAAATTAATAAAAGTACTTATTAATATCTTAAACCTCATATAAAACTTTGTATTTGAGTCTAATAAAATAATATTATCATTAAAATTACTTCTAATATATTCATCTACAACGTAGTTTAATAGGTAATCATTTGCTATTGTAAATTTATTTTCATTACTCTCATTTAATATATTAAGAGCTAATTTATGAAATGTATATACGTCTATATCATAATTATAATTTTCTGACAAAGCATTTTTTATGTCATTAACAGAATCATTAGTAAATGATATACATAATATTTCATCTTGATTTATTTTCATATTTTCAATTAAATATCTTATTTTAGCAATTATTGTTAATGTTTTACCAGATCCTGCGCCCGCAATTACAAGAGTATTATCTTCACTAGATAAAACTGCTAATCTTTGATTATAATCAAGTGAATGTCCATTTATATTATCAAGTAATTTCTTTGTATTCTTTAATTTATAATTAATAAATTTTTCATTTTGATATTTTTTTAAGGTTTCAATATGTTTATAATCATATATAAACCTAATATATTTTACTGAAGATAAAAAACTATTTACTATCATTTTATATAAACTAGAATATTTTTCTTTTATATTTTTAATATCACTATAGGATAAATATTTTTCTAAACTATTAAATTCCATATAAAAGCATAATATATGATTTAAAATGTATTTTTCATTCAAAATTACCACCTATAATATATATTCTCTTAACAAATAAAAAAACCACTATAATGTGGTTAATTTCAAATGTTATTTTTTATTTTTATTTGATATATTATGAAATTCTCTAACTTTTTCTTCAAGTTCATCTCTAAGTTTTGTATTTTCTTTTAGCATAGCTTTTACTGTTTCTTTACCTTGTCCTAATTTTTCACCATTATAGGCATACCAAGAACCACTTTTTTCAAGTATATTAGCTTCTGTTGCTAAATCTATTATCTCAGCTTCCTTACTTACACCCTCACCATACATAATTTCTAAAGTAGCTGTTCTAAATGGTGGAGCAACTTTATTTTTTACTACTTTAACAGTTGTTCTATTTCCTATGACTTTATCACCTTGTTTTATTTGTTCACTACGTCTAACATCCATTCTAATTGTTGAGTAAAATTTTAATGCTCTTCCTCCTGGAGTAGTTTCTGGATTTCCAAATAATACTCCTACTTTTTCTCTTAATTGATTTATAAATATAGCAATTGTATTTGTTTTATTAATTGTACCAGATAATTTTCTAAGTGCTTGGCTCATAAGTCTTGCTTGTAATCCAACATGAGAATCACCCATTTCACCCTCAATCTCTGCTTGTGGTACTAAAGCAGCAACTGAATCTATTACAACAATATTAATAGCTTCACTTCTAACAAGCGCCTCACAAATTTCAAGTGCTTGTTCACCAGTATCAGGTTGAGATAATAATAATTCATTAATATTAACTCCTAAATTTTTAGCATAAACTGGATCAAGCGCATGTTCAGCATCTATAAAAGCAGCTCTACCACCAGCTTTTTGTATTTCTGCAATTGCATGAAGAGCAAATGTTGTTTTACCACTTGATTCAGGACCATATATTTCAATTATTCTTCCTTTTGGATAACCTCCAACACCTAATGCTATATCAAGTGATAATGAACCACTTGGTGAAACTGCTATCTCACTATGTGTTTCATCACCTAATTTCATTATTGCACCCTTACCAAATTGTTTTTCTATATCTTGTAGTACTTGTGATAATATTTTATCTTTATCATTAGTTTTTTCAGTATTTTTTGTCATTATATTTTATCCTCCTTACTGAATACAATAATATTATACATTATTATCAAAATTATTGCAAGAGTTTTTTCGAACAATTGTTCTTATTTTGCAAATTAAACTTTTCTAATATTAAATTTTTGCATAAAAAAAATAATTTTTTAATGTTATTATTCATCAAAAAATTAATTTTTAACTAAATATTTTTTAAACATATTATAATATTCAACACCAGATACTACTGATAATAATGTAGCAGTTATAATAAAGAAATCATCTGCAGCTATATTTATTAATCCAAATGGTAAATTACCAAATAATTTAAGTGTCAAACCAATCATAAGAAAGGCTGTTTTAAATTTACCTGTTTTAATTGCACCTACTGCACTTTCATTATTTCCTGCAATCATCTTTAATGTATTTACAATTGTATCTCTAAGTATTATAACAACTGGTATTACTGGGTGCAAATATCCATCAGAAGCTAAAATAATAAGTAAACCATTTATTAATATTTTATCCGCAATCGCATCCATAACTTTTCCAAAATCACTTACTAAGTTATATTTTCTAGCAATATATCCATCTAAAAAGTCTGTAATTGATGCTATTACAAATAAAACTCCAACTATTATCATTTTTGTATCTATTATTATTGTATTATTTACTAAAAATCTTTTAAAACTTATATTTACCATATTCCAAGGAAAAAGCATTATTACTAAAGTAATTACAGATATTACTATTCTAAGTAATGTCAATTTATTTGGAAAATTTTTATCTTTCACTTCTATCACCTACTAAGATTCATAACTTATTTTTATATTTTCACTTGTTCCACTATCGTTATTTTTATTATGAAAAAACACAATAACAAAAGTAATTATTAATATTAAAAGTATTATACCTAAAATAATTGGTAGTTTACTTTTTTCCTTTTCTTTTTTTGTATAAGGAGAAACTATCTTATCCTCATCTTCTTTTGCTTTACTTGCTTTTTCTATATCATCTATTGGTATTTTTGATGTTGATTCAAATACATATTCATTAAATTCATCTATTATTTCTTCTGCATTTAATCCTAGGTATTTTGAATAATCCGTTACCATACATTTTAGTAAAAATATATCTTTAAATATTTTAAAATCACCATTTTCTATTGCTTCAAGTTGAGAAACTTTGTAATTAAGATCTTCCGAAGCTTCTTCTATCGACACACCTGCTTCTTCTCTTGCATCCTTTAACATTTCTCCAATTTCTTTCATTTGTACACTCCTTTATAAAATAAAAATAATAATTTTTAATAAGCCATGTTCTGTACCTATTACTAGGTGGTAAACATTTATCTATGACTATGTCATCCCCTACTTGATTCTTAATTTTCTTGTAAGGGTTCCCCTACCATATTTTGGGTTTCTCGCTTGCGGAGTTTACCATCGTTTCACTTTTTTCTTTCGAAAAAAAATCGTCACTGTGGCACTTTATGATTACTATATCCATAGAAAATCCTTAGGATAATTCATCGTCGTTAGTATAAATACTACTATAGGTTATTTTTTCCCTATACACAAACACTACTGTCATCACAGAACAGTGCGAGCATGGACTTTCCTCTACACTAAGTGCAGCGTTTACCTAAAAAATTATTACTCATCATCAGTTACGTCTTTACCATATATTATTTTTTCTAATTGTGATATTCTTCTAAGTAGATCAACATTTGTTACTTCACGATTACTATTTTTTACAATATCCATATTAGCTTTTGCATTTCTAAGTTTATGCTTAAGATCTAATATTTCTCTAGTCATACTTTCAATTTGTTCATCTTTTTCTCTAATACGACTTGCATATGTTTGATAATCGCTTATGACCATGTCTAAAACTTTATCTACTTCTTGAGGTCTATATCCCCTAGTATCCATTTTAAAATCCCAATTATATAACATATCAGGAGTTAATAAAATTTCATCTGGTTTCATTCAAATCACCTCTAGTAAAAACTATTATCACAAAATTTTACTATTTTGTCAATTTACAACTATTTACTCTTATTTACAGTAAGTTTAAAAAGTAAATTTATATTACTATCTGCTACATCTTCAATCATATTATTTAATACATATATCAAATATAAATTATTCATAGCTATTCTCCTTTATCATATATTATCATCCTTTAAAATATATTTCATTATGTTCGACAAACAAAGATAATAAAAATAAAAATAATACAAAATAAGAAAATTTTTTTAAAATAAAATCTATTAAATTTTTAAAATATATAGTATAATGATAAAGGTGATAATATGAATTATCCAAATAAGAAAAAAACATTTGCAAAAAATGAAATAGATTATTCAAATAGAGGTATGAATCTAGAAAGTGACATAAATAATTCAAATAAATATTATCTTGAAAATGATATTGCTATTATATATAAAAAACCAACGCCAGTTAAAGTGGTAAAAGTTGATTATAATAAAAGAATTAATACAAAAATAACTGAGGCATATTATGAAATTCCATCAACTACTGATTATAATGGCATATACAAAGGAAAATATATTGATTTTGAAGCTAAAGAAACAAAATGTAAAACATCATTTTCTTTGAATAATATTCATAAGCATCAAATAAAACATTTAATAGATGTAGAAAGACATGGAGGAATATCATTTTTAATTATAAGATTTGTTAATCTAAATGAGACATTTTTATTACAAACAAGATTTTTAAAACAATTTCTTGATACAAGTAATAGAAAATCAATACCATATGAATATATAAAATCAAATGGATTTATAATTGAAGAGGGATATTATCCAAGACTTAACTATATTAAAAATTTAGATTCATTATATTTTGAGGTGATAAAATGAAAGAAAATATAAACAAATTAAATAAAAAAGTAAAAAAATTTATTGATGAAAACAAAGCATATTCTAGTATAGTATTAATACTACTTATAATTGTATTAATAGCAATGATCTTAAATACAATATTTGGCTTAATGCTTTTTGTAGCATTCCTTATTATTAATATAATTTTTATTAAAGTTGGAGGTCTTGAAAAGATGAAAAAGAAAACAAATTCAAAGAAGAAAAAGAATAATAAAAAGATTAAAAAAGTTATTGTAAATACATTCTTATTTCTACTACTTATTGGACTAATTGGTGGAATAGTATTTGCTATATATATAGTTATAAATGCACCAGAATTTGATCCAGATAATTTGTTTAGAGCAGAAGCATCTATTGTATATGATAAAGATAATAATCAAGTTACTAAACTTGGTATAGAAAAAAGAAAGAAAGTAACGTATAATGATTTACCACAAGTTTTAGTTGATGCAATTATTGCAACTGAAGATTCTAGATATATGCAACATAATGGTTTTGATTTACCAAGATTTTTAAAAGCATCTTTTGGACAGGTTATAAATAAAATTACTGGTCATGGAAATGCTGGTGGTGGATCTACTTTAACAATGCAAGTTTCAAAAAACAATTATACATCTGTTGAATCTTCAGGATTTGAGGGTATAGTAAGAAAATTTACAGATATATATATGTCAATATTTAAACTTGAAAAAAGTTATTCAAAAGAAGAAATCTTAGAATTTTATGTTAATACACCATTCTTAGGTAATAGTTCATATGGTGTTGAGCAAGCATGTCAAAGTTATTTTGGGAAATCTGTATCTGATATAAATTTAAGTGAAGCAGCAATAATAGCAGGATTATTCCAAGCACCTAGTTCATATGACCCATATAGATATCCAGAAGCAACAAAAGAAAGACGTGAAACTGTTTTATACTTAATGAAAAAACATGGATATATTACTGAAGAAGAACAAAAAATTGCAAATAGTATTCCAATTGAATCATTATTAAGAAAATCTAATCCTGAAGGAGATTCTAATCCTTATCAATCATATATAGATATAGTAATAGATGAGGTTGAAGAAAAAACAGGATATAGTCCATATACAACTGGTATGAAAATATATACTAATCTAGATACTGGAAAACAGGAAATGATGAATGATATTATGGCTGGAAAAACATGGACTTGGAAAGATGATAAAGTTCAAGCTGGTGTTGCAATTGTAGATGTTAACACTGGAGCACTTGTTGCAGTTGGTGGTGGAAGAAATAGAACTGGTGAAAGACAACTTAACTTTGCAACTGATATAAAAAGACAAATAGGATCTTGTGCAAAACCACTATTTGATTATGGACCTGCATATGAATATAATAATGCTTCAGAAGCAAGTCAAGTTCTAGATGCTCCTTACTCATATGGTGATGGTAAAGCTATTAAAAATGCTGATGGTGGCTATGGAGGAATTATGACATATAAGTATGCAATGGCAGCATCAAGAAATATTCCTGCTGTTAAAGTATTCCAATCAGTTGATAATGCAAATATTGTTAAATTTGTTACAAGTCTTGGTATATCACCTGAAATTGATTCAACTGGATATATTCATCAAGCACATGCATTAGGAGCATTTACAGGTTCAAACCCTATGGAAATGGCTGGTGCATATGCAGCATTTGGTAATGGTGGTTACTATACTAAACCATATTCAATAAGTAAAGTAGAATATATTGATTCTGGAAAAACAGTAAGTTTAAAAAATAAAAAAACAAAAGTAATGTCTGATTCAACAGCTTACATGATAACAGATGCATTGTTGTATGCAGTTGAAGGATATGGAAATATAAATGGAAGTGTTAGAGGAGTTAGACTTGCAGCAAAAACTGGTACTTCAAATTTCAGTACAGAAGCAAGAAAAGAATATGGTTATCCATCTTCAGCAAATATGGATATGTGGGTAACTGGATATACTCCTGAATACGCTGTATCACTATGGTATGGATATGAAAATGCTGAAAGAGGTTATTATTTAGCAAGTGATGGATATACTACTAGAGGTAAGTTATTTAGACAAATCATAGCTAATATATCAGATACAAGTGGTTCTAAAGGATTTACTGTACCAAGTAGTCTAGTTAAAGTTACAGTTGAAAAAGAAACAGATCCATTAGCATTACCAAGTGCTAATACACCTGATAATATGAAAGTTACTGAATATTTCAAAAAAGGAACTGAACCAACAGAAGCATCTCCAAGATATAATACTCTTCCTGATCCTACTGGATTAACTGCTAAAACTAATGGAAATAATATTGAATTATCTTGGAAAGCAGTAAATAAACCTAACTACTTAACAGACGATTACTTTAGAAGTTACTATAAAAAATTATATAGTAATCAATTAGAAGCACAACTTCAAGCAAGAAATGCATCTCTTGGTGAATATGGATATGAAATATTTATGAAAAATAATTCAAATGGAAGTATATCTTCTTTAGGATTTACTACAAATACAACATTTAAAACTACTAAACAAACCAATGATGTTACGTATATAGTAAAAACATCATTTAGTGCATTAAAATTAACACAAAGCCCTGGAGCATCTGTTGTAGTAAAAGGACAAAAAGAAGTTGATGATAAAAATAATAATAGCAATACTAATCCTCAAACAATAATCGATATAGATGAAATAGTAGAAAACGATTCTTTAGTACTAACTGATAATAGTGTTACGTATAAAGACCCTGGAATAATAGTATTAGAAAACAAAAAAGATATTACAAAGGATGTAACTATTACTGTGTCTTGTTCTAATGGTGAAAAAGATAAACCTTATAAATCAACATTTACCTTTACAGAAGCAAAAACATATATCATTACATATACTTTTACGTATAAAGGAAAAACATATACACACACTAGAACTGTTACAGTTAAGAGTCAATAAAAAGAGATTTTATAAAAATCTCTTTTAATTATTTAACCAGTCATAATCATATAATTCTTCGATATAATCATCATCTTTGCTTTCTTTTCTGACAATGTCACTTGGGTTCTTATACCCTTTTTTATTCCATTCAAATAATATTTTATCAATATATCTTAAACTATTAACTCCATTTAATACTGCTTCTTTAAGTGCTGCTTTAATAAGATCAATTGATATATTACATTCAATCCAATTTGTTATTGTTTCATATTCAGTTGGTGATAATGTTCTACCAAATTCCTGTTCAAATATGCTATAAATATCACTAAAATCATTATTTTGCTTGTTATCAACCAAATATACTTTTATCTTTTCATAAAACAATTCTAATGATACAAATTCTTCCATTATTCCATTATTTTTCTTTACCTCAATTGATATTATATTTTTTTCAAGAAGACTGCTTATAATCTCTAATACCTTTGCTGCATCCATATGTAATTCTTCTGATATTTTATTAATATCAAAAGATAAGTTTGATTTATTATTTAAAAAGTATACTAGTAATATTAGTTCATCTATATTAATATCAAAATCACTATAATATTTTACTAAATAATCAGGTATTATATAATTACTATTAACTTTTATTAAATCATCTATTATATTTTTATTGATAACAATCACCTCTTTTCATACTTATCTTTTATATAATTTATTATACTTTCTTTTGTGTTGTTTAAATTATTATACAATATTTCTTTTTCTAAATCTATATATATATTATTAATTTCATCATTAGTAATATTAATTACTGATATTATATCATCATATTTTATATTTATATCTGCTCTTTTTAATATTGGCATACTATTATACATATTATCAATTAAAGTATAGTCTATTTCTAATATTTCAGCTGATATATATATTGATTCTTTATTATACTTATAAATCTCTAATACAGTTATTTCTTTTTTATTTATTATATCTCTTACTTGTTTAATTATATTTTTTTCTTTATTTGAAAAATTATATTTACTACTATAATCTAATTGAGCCCATACACCTAATACATTATTAGTTATTATAACAGTATTTTTAGGCTCAATTTCTAGACTTTTATATAAATCTAAGCCTTTTATTATTTCTAATCCATTAATTAAATTAGCACTATTAAATATCTTATTTAGTTCATATTTTTTTCTATCATATGATATATGTGATAAAAGATTTGAATTATTCTTTACCTCTTTTAATAAACATTCATCCATATTAAATCCTAATTTACTAACAAATCTAATTGCTCTTAATATTCTAACAGGATCTTCTTTTAATACTATTTTAGGATTTAAAATGCATTTAACAACTTTATTATTAATATCACTCATACCACCTAATAAATCTAATATTTCACCATTTTTATCAATGCATAACGTATTAATAGTAAAATCTCTTCTTAATAAATCTTCATATAATGTATCTACATATTCTATTTTATTAGGTCTTCTAAAGTCTTCATAATTATAATCTTTTCTATATGTTGTTATCTCATATATATGATTATTATATAACAATTTTGATACACCATATTTTGATATAGATATATTATCAAATATATTTAATAAATCATCTGGTTTTGCATTTGTAGTAATATCTATATCCTTTGAATCTATATTCAAAATCTTATCTCTTACATAACCACCTACAATATATGCTTCAAAACCATTATCATGAATTATATTTAATATTTCAAGTGCATCATTAAACATACTATCACCTTTTTTAAATTATAACATAAATAAAAAAACCATAAAATGGTTTTTTTATTAGTTAACTCTTTCTTTTAATTTGCTTCCTGCTTTGAATGAAACACTGTTTCTAGCAGCAATCTTAACTGGTAGACCAGTTTTTGGATTTCTACCTTCTCTAGCTGCTCTTTTGCTAATACCAAAAGAACCAAATCCAGTTAAAGTAATTTTATCTCCTTTTTTTAATGTTTCACCAACTACATCTTGGAATGCTTCTAAAGCACGAGATGAATCAGCTTTTGTAAGTCCTGATTTAGCAGCAATTGCTTCTACTAATTCTAATTTTGTCATAATTTACCTCCGTGACTTTTTTGTATTTAAGCATACTATGCTTATGTATCTAAAATACCATTTTTTTCAAACTTTTGCAATACTTTTTTAAAAAAAATATTAGTTTTTTCCCTAAAAATAAAAGAAAATTACCATAATTTTCTTTTATGCAGCTAAAGAATTACCTGAAAATATATTTTCAATCTGTCCTAAATCATTATTATAACTTTGTTGTGCTTCTTCTATCTTTTGTTTTTTCAATTCTTCTAATTTATCTCTACTCTCTTTATATTCATTTATAATATCTCCTTGTTTATTAGTATAATCATTATTTAATTCTTGTATTGCTTCTCTTTTTGCATTTTTTAATTCTTTATTAGTTGATATTGATGCAATACTCTTACCTATATTAGAAACTAACTTTTTACTATTTTCAAATAGATATGACAAACTAGCTAATTTTGCTCCCTCTTTAAATAAATTTAACATATTAGCTAATTTATTAACATTTGATTTAGCTATTTTATTACTTTTATCATTTGCTAAATGATCAGATTTATAATATGGCTCTACACTATTTACCTCTTCATTATCATTATCTATAGATATATTACCAAATATATTACTAATATTTTCTTCAACATTAGTATCTTGAGGGGAATTATTTTCTACTACATTAACAACATCATCTAAACTAACCTCTGGTTTTTCTTGTTCTTTTACTTCTTCTTTTTCTTCAGCATTATCTACAGAAATCTCATTAGTTTCTTCTTCAACAACATTATCAACAGGAATTTCATCTACTTTTTCTTTTTTAGCTTGAACTTCATCTTGATTATCAATTTCTACTTGTGGTTTTTCTTCATTAGTAGCAGTAGAATCAGCAAACTGTAAATTTTCTGCTTCTTCTTCAGCTTTCTTTGTTTCTTCTTTTATTTTTTTATAATTATTTATTATATTTTGAACTCTTTCTTCTTCCTCAGCATATCCATTTTTCATTTCTTGTGCTAACTCAGAAGCTATACCGCCTATATTTTGAATAAAAGTTGTAACTTTGCTTGATAAATTTTCTTTTAAAGAACATGAAAAATTTTTTACTTTTTTAAAGTTATTCTTTATTACATTAATAACTGTATTATTTGTTTTTGTAATTGTATTTTTAGTAGTATCTACTGTGTAATCTTCTGTAGATATTTTAGAAAAATCAGAATTGTTAACAACAACACTATTTACTATATTACCTTTTTTATCTAAAACAACTACATCATCGCTATTTGAAAATATACTTCCTTTTTTATTACTAGATATTTCATTAATATTTTCTCTTATAAGTTCTTCTTCTTTTCTAACATTAAAAAATTCATTAGATAAATTAGCAATTTGATTTTTTATATCACTTTTTTCATCAGATATTTCTTTTAACCTTCCCATAATATCAACCAATCTTGTTGTTTGATCTGAAGTAAAAGCTTCTTTGCTAATAGAAAATATATTATCATATTCAATATTAATTTTCTCTTCCTCATCTTCTAGTTCAGATAATTTATCACAAAGTGGTGTCATTTTAGCATCTAATAGTTCTTTTTGCTTAATTATACTATCAAGTTCTGAAATTCTTTTTGATAAATTACTAATTTCACTAGATGATAAATTTGAAATTGCCATAATTTCACCCCAATTCTACTTTAAGCTACGTTTTTCTTTAGTTCCTCTTTTATCTTTTTGTATGTTTCTGAAAATAATTCATATGCTATTTGTCTTTCTTCTTCATCTTTTAAGTCCACAAGTACTTCTTTATTATCTTTTATTTCGATTTTTGACGCTAATATTGCAACATCGCTCTTTCCCTCATCAATAGAATAATATAAATATTCAACGTCAGTTCCCTCTAGTTTTAGTCTTGTTATTGGAGTTGCTTGTACTCTTCTACCATCTTGTAATATTACAAAAAATTTCTCGTCCATTTTTATTCTCCTCTACTATATATAATATAATACCATTTCTTTTGATTTTAGTCCATAGTTAAAAGAAAAAAATCACAAAAAAATAGCTATAAAACTATAGCTATCATATTATTAGAACCCTTATTTACAACTTTTCCAAGAGTATTTTGTAATTTATATCTTAAATTATCTGGCATAAGTGATAATTTTGCTTGTATTCCCTCTTGAACTATTTCATCTAAGCTTCTACCAAATATTTCACTTTTCCATATATTATCTGCGCTTTCTTCTTGATTTTTAGTTAAGTAATTAATCAATTCTTTAGATTGAAGTTCTGATCCTATAATTGGTTCAAATGTACTTTCTACATCTACTCTTATCATATGAATTGATGGCGCGACTGCCTTTAATTTAACACCATATCTACCACCTTGTTTAACTACTTCTGGGGTATCTAGTTTCATATCTTTTAATGTTGGAATTGCTATACCATATCCTGTTGATTTAACCATTTTTAACGCATTTTTATATTGTTCAAACTCTTCTTTAGTATCATTATATTCTTGGAATATCGATAAAAGAGCAGCTCTACTATTTATACTAGTACCAATAACCTCTTTTAATATATCATCATATAAATTATTTGGAGCTGTTAATGTAATAGTTACTTCTCCTTTTGATGGATCTACTTCAGATAAATAAGATTTTTCTATTTGTTCACATGTTCTAAAATGATTATTAATTGTTTGTATATCTCTTAATTTATCAACCTCAACAACACATTCTTTTATTTGATCTATATATACTTTTTTAAGAGGATGTGTTGATTTTAAACAAGCAATCCAATCTGGAATATTAACTTTAACATTTAAAACAGGAAATTCATAAAGTGCTTCTCTAAGTATATTATAAACATCTTTTTCATTCATTGTTTCTACACTTATTGGTATAACAGGAACATTATGTTCATTTTTTAATTTTTCTGCAAGTTTTTCAGTTTCTGGAAGCGTCGGATGTGATGAATTTAGAAGTACTATAAATGGCTTTCCTATTTCTTTAAGTTCATTTATTACTTCATTTTCAGCTTCTAAATAATTGTTTCTAGTTATATCTCCTATACTACCATCTGTTGTAACTACTATACCAATAGTAGAATGATCTCTTATAACTTTTTCAGTTCCAATTTCAGCTGCTTCTACAAATGGTATATCTTCGTCATACCACCGTGAATACAAAAAGTGATACCTAAAATAATAAAATATATACCAAACATATTTTGGCTAATTTTTGATTCTATAATAAATTTCTATTTTTTTATCTTTAGTAATATATACTTTTTCAATTAATTTATTAAGCATTTCTTTAGTTGGATTTTTCATCTTCAAAAAATCATCAACTATCAATAAATAATTATCGTTATTATTATTTGATAAATTACTCATTTCTTTTTTGTATTTACTTATTTTATTAAATGATTGTTTTATCTCACCTTCTGCTTTATTATATAGTCTTTGATATGTTTCTGTTGTTATAATTCCACTAAACTTATCATCATAGAGTGAATCTTGTTTTGTTTTTAACTTTTCTATATTTTTAATTAATAAATTAATTTTATTTTTATAATCTAAGTTAAAATCAATATGATCTTGTTTAATTAATTTTTCAAATTCATCTTTATAATCCATAAGTTTAATAGACATATTACAGAGTTTATCAAGGACTATTTTTTCTAGTTTTTCATAATTCATATAGTGAGAAAAACATATATGATATTTACTAAATTTTCTATAATTATTACAATTAATTGTTACTCTATCTCTTTTTTTATCATAACTAATACTCATTTTCGCACCACAATCTTTACAATAAATGAAATCTGATAAAATATATTCTATATGTCTTCTATCTTCACTATAATTATTAGATTTATCTTTTATAGTTTGTGCTAGATCAAATATATCTTTTTTTATTAATGGTTCATGAGCATTTTCTTTTATACACCAATCATTTTTTGGTACTTTTTTTCTTTTTTTTACTTTATAGTTTATATTTTGAGTAGTATGTTGAACAAGAGTACCTATATACACTGGATTTTTTATAATATTTGTAATTGATGTATGTTTCCATATTTCAGGATGATTACATTTATTTAATGATTTATTTTTAAGCATTATAGGTGTTGGAATATTTTCTTTTGTTAAAATATCTGCTATAGCGCTACTACCATAACCACTTACATATAATTCAAATATTCTTTTTACTACTGGTGAGGTATCTGGATCTGGAACTAATATATGCTTATCATTTTTATCTCTCATATAACCATAAGCTGGTGTACTACCACAAAATTTTCCATCTTTCTTCATTGATAGTAAATTTGAACGTACTTTCTTTGAAATATCTTTTGCATACATATCATTCATGCTTAACTTAAAAGGCATCATATCACTACCACTAGTTTCATAAAAAGTATCAATATCATCATTTACTGCTATATATCTAATTGATTTTTCTGGAAAATAGTTTTCAACATAATAACCTGTTTTAATATGATCTCTTCCTAATCTAGATAAATCTTTAGTAATTACCATATTTATAATACCTTGATTTATATCATTAATTAATCTTTGAAATCCAGGTCTATTAAAGTTTCCACCAGAATATCCATCATCAACATATTCATTTATAGGATTTAGTCCATTTGCTTTTAGAAAGCCTGTTAAAAGACTTCTTTGATTTGTTACAGATTCACTCTCTAAATCATCACCATCTTCACGAGATAATCTTATATACATACCAACTTTATAATTACTATTAAAATTATATTTTCTATTCATTATTTATTTTACTATCTAATATATCAATTTGATTATCGTTAAATATATGGTGATATTTATTTTTATTTTTTATGTAATAGTTATAAATACAACTTTTTAATACATCTTTTATATCATATCCATCTTCTTTATAAAATTCATCTATTTCATACATAACTTGTCCTCCATTTTAGTAAATTGTATGATTTTAAAAATGAAAAAGAACTAAAATTATAATATTAGACATTAATTTTAGCAATAAAAAAAGAGAATAATCTCTTTTTTTACTCATCTTCTAATACTTCTTTTTTCTTTTCTATAATTGCTTCATCTAATGTTTTATTTTTATCATCATTATCTTGTGATTCATCTTCATTTGTTTCGGTTGCTTCTGTTATTAAATTAATATTATTAGATAATGATGGTATTATAAATTTTTGACTAGTATTAATATGCATTAGGTTATTATTTGGATCATTACCCTTAAGTTTTGGTAATCCACCACTTTCTACTCTAGATAAATCCCAAATATTTTCTGACCATCCAAGTGTATTCGTATAAAATCCTTTATTTTTTAAATCTTCTAATTTTATAATTGTTATTGCACTTTTTGGTACATCTTTTGATAATGCAGTTTTACCAGCATATTCTTCTACTTCATAATTATTAAAGTAACCATCCATAAATACATTAGCATCTGTTCTTCCATCAAATTTATATCCATTACTATTTATAGAAAATGAAATATTATTCTTTATATTTGCTTTAGTTACTATCTTTCCAACAAATCCTCCTGTATTATTATTAGCATTAACTTGAACTTTAGCAAAATTATTTATTATTGATGAATTATCTGCCCATCCAACTAAGCCTCCTACATCTGTTGCACCTTTTATAAAGCCTATAGAATATGTATTAGTTATAGTATCATTATTAGCTTCTCCAGCAAGTCCACCTACTGCATTTGAAGATCCAATTACATTTGCATTAGCACTTGATGAGGTAATATTATTTCCTCCTTGGCCAAATCCTATAAGTCCTCCAATTCTAGTACTTCCAGATATATTAGCATCAGTTACATGAACATTATTTACACGTGTATTTTGAATATATCCAGTTAAACTACCAACCTCTTTATTATTATTTGAATCTATAGTAATATTTTTAAGATTAACCCCTTTTATTTCTGAATTATATATATTTTTAGATAATGCACCTAATCTTTCTTGTGCTTGATTTATATTTACATTTTCTATTTTTAAATCATATATTTTAGCACCATTTAAAGTATTAAATAATGGAACATTTATATTATAAATCTTATGATTTTCACCCTTAATTATACCTGAGAATAAATCTATAATAGAACTATCTTTAGCAGAATAATTAGAAAAATCAATATCATTATCTAGCACAATAGTACGATATAAATTAGAATTAATAGCGTTAATAAATGATTCATAATCTTTTACATGAACATCCATACTTGTTGTATCTGCATAAATATCAGTAGTAAAATCATCAGTAATTCTTTTAATGTAGTAATAATTATTTCTTTTTACATTAGTACTTTGTTTTACATTTCTATCGTTATTTAATGCATCAGTTTTTAGTGCATTTTTATAATCTTCTATAACTTGCTTGGAATCAATATATTTCATTTTAGTCATATTTTGTTTCATCATATTATAACGTTCTAACTTATACTTTTTAAATGTCATATTTTGATCATTAGTTATTGCTCTAAGTGCACCTAAATCTCCATCTTTTCCATGAATATCACTATAATATTCTATATAACCTTTATCATATCCTTTATAACCTAACATTTCAAATGCGAATTCTTTAAAGCTATAAGAATCAGGTCTTCCATTATCATCATGTGGTTGATACCAACGTCTTGTATATAAACTATATCCACCATATCTATTAATTCCAACTGTTTCATAAGATGTTACACCTGGTTTTATTATAATTCTATTATCCCATAAATCTTCTACATCTCTTAAATTCATTTCCATAAAATCTTGTTGTGTTAAAACTGTATATCTTGTTGTATTACTTGCATCTACTGTATTTCCATTTTCATCAAGATATGATACTTGTACAGCAACTTTTGATTGTTCTTCTGGAGTTAATTGTAAGAATGCTTGTGCTTCTAAATAATCTAAGAAATCAGAAACTTCAAACATTTTTTGATAGAAATCTTGTATTTTTTCAGAAGTATTAACACGTTGTGGAGTTAAATTTGATGTAACATTTGCATTTACTGGATAATTTACTGAAATATTCATATTAATTGTACCATCACCAAATGATTGTGTAAGATTACCATCTGCATAATCTTCACCACCAGCACCTGTTCTTCTTCCATTATTTTTAAGGAATAGTCTTGCATCCATATTATGTGCTGTTTCATGTGACCAAGTATGATATGTATATTCTGATCCTTTACTTAAATCACCATCCATAAGACCTTCTACTCTCCAAATAATTGATGTTCCATTTGCTGTTGCTGCATTATAGTCATTATATGCCCATACTCCAACTACTTCATTGAAATTTTTATGAAAAGGTTCTTCTGTAGTATATGGATTTTGGAATATTAACTCTCCATTTGAATCATATGTATATCTTTTATCAATTTGAATTGTATTTATGTCATTGAAATATTTAGCATCAACTAATAATTTAGATGCATTTGTATAATATTCTTTCATTCTATCTGAATACATTTGAATTCTATTTATTAACATTTCTTTAGATTCAGTATTGTTTGGATCTGCAATATAAGTTCTTTGTGCACCAATTATAAATTGTGTTGGTGTAGAAATAATATATGCAGCATTTTCTGGAAGAGTTATTATAGGTAATGCATAATTATACCAATTAGCATATGTTCCATTAGGTTTTACATCTTTAGATTTTATATGATCCCATAATGTATATTTTATATCATCTCTATTATCTACTTTAACCTCAGATAAATATCCTTTAAATTTACTAGTATACCAATTACTAACATCAAGATCACTTAATGATTTAACAATATATTCAAGAAATTCAGGTATTGTTTCAATGTTAGTATACTCATAAAATACTCTATTATATGTATCATTTGTAGTATTTAATTTTATATTATTATCATTAGATATAAATTTTAATGCTATCTGATAAGGAGTAATATTTTTATTAAATCCTTGCATGTTAAATAGTAATAAATCATTTAACATAATACCATCTACATCAAATCCATAAAATCTTTTTAGATAATTATATACGTATAATACTTTTTCTATTTTTTGATCTTTCTTAACTTCTTTTTCTATGTAATAATCTATTGCTTCATCATTAGTTGGATTTACATAATTACTATTAGATATATATTTTAATACAAATTCTTTAAGTTCATTTTTAGTAACATCATTATAGAAATCTTTATATAATCTGCTGTCAGATGTTTTAGTTAAACTATCTAAATTATCTTCATATGTTAAACTAGATAAATAATTTGTTAATTTATTAATAATTTGTGAATCACTATTAATTACATAATGATTATATGTATAATCTATTTTTAAATCATCAATTCTATAACTAGCAACCATATCATATAGTTTATCAAATCTAACAGAATATACTCTTTTTTCATTATTCTTAAATACAACTTTAATTTTTTTAATTTTCTTTTGATCGTTGTATGTTAAATATGTTACTAAATTACCATTTTCATCAATTGGTACTATATGCATAATTTCTTGATTAGATAATATATCATCTTTAGAAATATTTTTTGAACTATTAACTATCTTTTCATTACTATAAAAAGGCATTAATAATGATAAATTATTATATAATATTTCTTTTGTTGCATCATAGTTTTCTTCATCTTTGTATTTACTAATATTCTCTGTTAATAAAGTTGGTAAATTATCAGATGATATATTATTTATATTCCATATATTAGTATCAAACTTAGCATTTACTTTAAATAAAGAATCATTTACACTATTTTCATCTATATTTGTTATACCATTTGCGTTATTATCTGCACCTAACATATAATTATTCTCTGATTTAATAGATTTATTTGATAAACCACTCTTAAATCCAGAACTTAGTGTAACATTATTTTCTATAATTAAATTTCCAGTATATGAACAAGCTAAATCACAAGATACACCTGAACTACCACTCATAGAAACTTTTGTATAACTATTTGTAATAGTAGAAGTTCCCTTTATATCACCAACTAAGCCTCCTATAAAGTTCCAGTTACCTGACATTTTACCATCTGCATAACAATTTTTAACTGTTGAATTTTCTAATACACCTATTAAGCCACCAACTTGTTGATTATTCCATCCAACATTCAAATTAAGTCCTTTAACTCGGCTATTTTCAATCTTAGAATTATTACTTGCAGTTCCAACTAATGAACCTGTTTGTGCTTCACTACCATCTTTAGTAAATGAACTTATTAAGATATTTTTAATTGTTGAACTACTTACTTTATTTGCTAAAGCACCTTTAGCATTACTTGATGGTAAATTAATATTTTCTAATTTTAAATTTTCTACTACTCCGCTTTCAATAGTATTAAATAAAGGTTTAGTTAAGTTTCTAATTGTATAACCATTACCATTTAATTTACCTTTAAAATTAATATCTATTATAGCGCTTGTACTTACATTTATCATAGATGCATCTAAATCATGTGTTAATGTAAATGTTCCTTTTGGATTATCATTAATTTTAGAAATTAATTCTTCAAATGAGATAGGGCTTACGTCATTACTAGCAATACCTGATTTAATCTCTCCAAAATTAATTCTTAAATCACTTGTTTTACCATCATCAGTAACATATTTATAATCAAGAACTAATATTAATCTTTTGTTTTCTTCTAATACTTTACTAATTTTAGAATATATTGTAGGCATATTAGTCATAGAAATTTTAACAAAATATGAATCTTTATTTTCTTTTAAATCATTTACATTTACATTTGTAATTTCAGTTGTATTACCATCTTCTTTTTTATATAAAGTAATATCAGTAATATCTTTTAATAATATATAATTTTCATCTATAGATATAGTTTCATCTAATATAAGTTCTTCTGTGTAGTTATTTTTACCATTATTTATATTAACATCACAATCATAATTAGCATAAACTCTAATATAATATCTTTGTATATCATCAATCATTTTTAATGTTATTTTATTGTTATATGGTAATTCTTCTATTAAATTATTATCTTCATTATATATTCTAATCTTTATTTGATCTTGTAATTCACCAAATACTGACTTATCAATATCTTTTACCTTAAACTCTATATTTATATTTTTATCTTCTATTTGATATTTAAAATCTTGTATAGTAACAGAATCTTTTAATACTTCTACACTTAATTTAACAGGATCTTTTAAAATTACCTTTTTACCATTACTTAATATAATTTCTTTTATTTCAATATTTTTTATACCAGAATTACTATAACCATTTGTTACTATGTAATATTTATCTTCTATTTTTTCTACTTTATATTCAGTATCTTTAATAACTATTTTATCAACTGAAAGATTTAATTCAGAATCTAAACCATCAATATTAAATTCTAATTTTATATCTTCATTTTTATTAAAGTATTCTGAATTATCACTGCTAATGGCTTTAATATTACTTATTTTTATACTTTCATACTTAGAATTACTATAAAGTCCATAAGGAATTGTATAAATAAGTTCATTTTTATAACTATTTTGATTATTATCTTTATCTAATAAATTTGTATCTAATTCATAATCTGCATAAAAGTTTAAATTAAACAATTCATTATTTAAAACATTATTAAATGTTACTTTATTTTCCCCTATTTTTATATCTTTTTCATCACCATTTAACTCTATTTTCCCACCATTAAATCCACCTTTATCATCTTCAACATTAAACTTAAATGTAACACTTTTGTCATCATAATCTTCATCTACAATTTCAAGATTCTTAACACTTGGTTTATCTTTTAAAACATCTATTTTTACTGTATAAGGTTTTACTGAGAAAAACTCATGAACATTATTATTATAATCTTCATATCTTAATTGTACCCTTGTAGCTTCTAGATTTAATATACCTGACTCACTTGGTACTGTAAAACTTATAGAAGATGTATATGGATTACCAGTCTTATTTGCATCATAATTTAGACCATTAACTGTAACTGAGGCAACTTCATTATATCTATATTTTGATTTTATACTTTCATCAACAAATACCTCATAAGTAATTTTATACTTAGGTTGTCCTTTTACTGGGAATATAGTAGTTACTGTTGCATTTTTAATATATACACTATCTTGAGTAAGTATTTCTTTTTCTCCTATATTTTTATCAGTATATGTATGTCTATCTGTACCTAAATTATAATTTGCTAAAAATTTAACTTTATATCTTCCATCAACACTGTCTTTATAAGATAAAATTACATTATCGTTAATAGATGTTATTTCCTTACTATCAATAATCTTATCAGAAGAATCAACTAAAACAACAACTAATTCTTCTATTGTTTCATCTTTATCATTAAATTTATATGATGTTAAAATTGTTTTATTTTCTTTATCATAAGTTAAGTTAATATTATTTATATATGGTGAATTTTTTAATACGTTATATGTTAATGTAATATCTTCAAAATCTTTATCCTTTTCAAATACTTTTAAGTTATTTAAACCAACTTTACTAATAGTAATAGTATATTCACCAAACGTAGAAGTATCTATATTATCTAGTATTACTTCATAACTATTTTCATTTAATTTTGTAACTTTATACTCTTTTTGATTAATTGTAATTGTATCTACAATAAATCCTTTATCATTTGTACTTTCAAATGTAACAACTGGTTTTTCACCCTTTTCAATAGAATCAGTAACATTTACATTAAATATTTTAAAATTATATCCACTTGTTACTATTATTTCTTTTGAAATAGTCAAAGTACCATTATTTTCTTCTCCAGTTATATCATTTAATTTATTAGTATCTAAGTCATATTCTGCATTTATAAGTACACTATATACTACATCTTTTTTAAATTCATATTTAAAATGATTTTCTTTTTTTAATTTTTCATTTATTACTATATCTCCATTAGGATTTTTTACTATAATATTACCTTTAAAATAATTATTTTTATCTTTTATTAAAGCATTATCTTTATCTTCTAAAGTAAAACTAAATACATTTTCTTCATCATCAACATTAAACATATCAATATATGGTTTATCTTTTAATACTTCATACTTAATACTAGAATTTACATTAATTTCATTATTATTATCTAAAATTACTTTTGTAAGTTTAATATCATAAACACCAGATTTATTTGGCGCACTTAAAGAAACACTATATAAATCTCCATTTTTAGTAGCATTATATGTTTTACCATTAACAACTACTTTTTTTATGTCTTCATTAGGATTAATAGTTGCTTTAAATTTTAAATTTATTTTGTCGTTTTTTAAAATATAATAATTATCTAATAATAATTCTTTTATATCTACTTTGTAGTCTACTTTATTAGCATTTTCAACACTTTGAGCAACATCTACTACATCAACATATCCATCATTATTTAAGTCAAGTACACTATATAATGTTGATAAACTAGATTTCTTTTTTGAAATACGATTATTTATATTATTATTTAAATCATCTTCGTTTTTAATATCTATAATATAATTTATGATATCTTTAGCATCATTATAATCAAGTACATCATCTTTATTTATATCTCTTTTATTATAATTACGCCAGTTTAAAGAAAGTAATATTATAATTAAAACTAGAGTTAAACATATAGATAAGATATGTAATTTCTTTTTATCAGTTACTTTACTTCTATCAATTAATATCATTACAAATATAAGCATTAAAATTAATAGTAACGTTGTTATAATACTCTTACGATTTGTAAAAACTTTTATAATTTTATTAACCTTTTTATCACCTTTTAATTCGTTATTTAAAGGAACAACTTCATTATCCTTGGCATCCCTTGTTATTAATATTTTAACTTCTGAATCATCAAATTCATATTTATTTTTTGAATCTGATGCAGAAATATTATTTAAAGTTATTAAAGTATTACCTGCTTTTGCATCATCTTTTACTTTTAGATGTATAGTTAATGCATTATCTAATATTTCACCTATTTTATTTATCATTGCAAACTGATTATTTGAATCATTGTATATTACATTAGACCATTCATTTAATGCAGTAAAGTCATTTGTATCTATTGCAGTAAATACATCTTTATCATAACTTAATGTAGCATTTAGTGCATATAATTTTTTATCATCAGTAATTTTTGCTGTTACAGTAACTAAATCACCAGCATTTAAAGTATCTTTATCTGACTTTATAGAAACTAAATTTTCTGCTAAAACATTAAGTGGAAATATAAAAGTCATTAAAAATAATAAAATAAAATATTTAATCTTACCTAATTTCATACTAATTAACCCCCATAATCAATAACATCAATTTATTAAATGCCTGTTATTCTAGCAAAAAAGCACTATAATGTCAAATTTTTACGCCTTATTATTTACTTCAAGAGTTAAATGCAACTTTTTTTATTATTTTTTTTCAACTTGCATTTAGTCTTATAATAGTATTTA
>CANRCC010000006.1 GCA_947629025.1 uncultured Bacilli bacterium
AGCTATGAAGAAGACCAAAGAAAGATATTAAACTCAAGATTAAAGAAAGCAGAAGAAGATGGAATTGAAAAAGGAATCAAAGAAGGCATTGAAAATGAAAAATTACAAATAGTACAAAATATGCTTAAGGATAATTTAGATATAAATCTAATCTCAAAATATACAGGTTTACCAATAGAAAAAATTGAATTACTAAAGTGATTTTTTTAATATACATTGATTTTTATATCAAAATATGTATAATAAGATGAAAAAAATAATATTTAGTAGTTGTAGGAAGTGACTTTATGGATGAAAGATTAAAAGCTTTAATTGCTGCATATGCAGGTATAACAGTAACAGATGTAGTTGCTAAAACATTAAAATTAAATAGTTTATATTTAAAAGCTAAAAAATCATGTACTAAATTAAAATATAGAAGTGGATTAATGAGTTCAAATAAAAAATATTTAAGATTCCCTCTTAGTATGCACATATTTGCATTATTAAATCTATGTTCAATCTCACTAGTTCCAGTACTTAATATAAGATCAACCGAAAATTTATATAAAGATGATAACCTTTTTTTTGATGAATATTTAAATATGTTTAATTCTATATATGAAGATATAAATAAATGTGAGGAAGAAGAAAGAAGTTATGTTGCAAAGTTTCTTTCACAAATGTATAGTACATATAGTGAGTATTTACCAGAAAGTTATATGGGACATAGATTAGATGATGAAACTATAAGAATAAGTAGAAAAGAAATGATAAAATTTCTAAGAAAAAATGGCATAATCTTAGAAGAAAGAAATGTATCTGATGATGGCATTGATTATGCTGTATATGTACTTAAAAAGTAAATATATTTCATTGTATTTTCTTTTTTTTTGGTATATAATTAAATAGGATACAGTGGAGGATTTATGAAACAGAGAATAATTAGCGCAGTAATTGCATTAATAATATGCATACCAATTATATTAATTGGTGGTATTACATTTAAAATAGGAGTAGGGATTTTATCAATAATTGCATTATATGAATTATTTAAATGTTCTAGTAAAAATATAAAATATCCATTATTTATAAAGTTATTATCATATATATTAATATTTTTGTTTGTTATTTTAAATGAAAAAATAATAATAAAAATATTTATATTATTTTTGTTATTGGGTATTCCTGTTATATTTATTGATAAAGAAAAATATAATATTGAAAGTTTTATGTATAGTTTTTCTAGTATAGTATTTTTAGGTATAATATTTTCATATCTTATAAAAATAAGACTAGATGATATAAACATATTTATATTTCTATTTTTAGTTACAATATTAACTGATACATTTGCTTATATTATAGGTAAATCTATTGGTAAACATAAATTTAAATGGCAAGCAAAAATATCACCTAATAAAACTGTTGAGGGAACAATTTTTGGTATTTTAATTGGTACTATTATACCAACAATTTATTATATTTATATGATAGATCCTGGTTCATCATTTATAGTTACATCAATAATGGTTTTATTATTATCAATATTAGGACAATTAGGAGATTTGTTTTTTAGTTCAATTAAAAGATTTTATAATATAAAAGATTTTTCTAATTTAATGCCAGGACATGGTGGAGTATTAGATAGATTAGATAGTATTATATTTGTTTTAATGGGATATGTAGTACTTATTAATTTTATATAGGAGAGTGATATAATGACACTTTTAATATTTATAATTATATTAGGACTAATAGTACTTGTTCATGAATTTGGACATTTTATATTTGCTAAGAGAGCAGGAATATATGTTTATGAGTTTTCAATAGGATTTGGTCCTAAATTATTTTCATTTAAAAGAAAAAATGATCCAACTGAATATATGATTAAACTAATACCTATTGGTGGGTATGTAGCAATGGCAGGAGAAGATGAAGAGGTAGATGAAAATAGAGAAAAAGTACCTGATAATCAAAAATTATATAATAAATCTTGGATACAACGATTCTTAGTTATGATTGCAGGAGCAATGAATAATTTTATTCTAGGTATTGTATTATTATTTATAATGGGTCTTATGTATGGAACTGTAACTACTGATACTGTGCTTAATGATATACCAAAAGATGGTTCTCTTTATTTAGCAGGTGCAAGAGATGGACAAAAGATAACTAAAATAAATGACAAAAAAGTAAAAAATTATGATGATATACAAACAAGACTTGCAATTATAGGTGAGGGAAAGAAAATTAAAATAACTATAGAAGATAAAAATAAAAATGAAAAAGTATATGAAATTACACCTAAAAAATCTAAAGAAGATAATAATTACTATTATGGTATTAGTGTAAAAGCAAAACAAGAAAAAGGCTTTTTAGCAGCTATAAAATATGCAAAAGATAAGTTTGTTTCAATTTATAAATCAATGTTTATAATAATTGGAAGTTTAATTAAAGGAGATCTTGGAATAGATAGTTTATCTGGTCCAGTTGGAATATATAGTGTTGTAGATGTAGCAAAAAGTAGTTTAGAACTTATTTTATATTTAACTGCATATTTATCTATAAATATTGGTTTTATGAATCTTTTACCATTTCCAGCATTTGATGGAGGAAGAGTATTATTTTTAATAATAGAAAAAATAAAAGGTTCTAGAGTTGACTATAAAGTAGAAACAATAGTAAATGCAATTGGATTTATGTTACTAATGGCACTTATGGTAGTTGTTACTATAAAAGATATATTTAATTTGTTTTAAGGTGATAATATGGATAATATAAAAATAGTATATATGGGGACACCATCTTTTAGTGTTACTCCGCTTGATTTACTTGTTAAAAATAACTATAATGTTTTGGCAGTTGTAACGCAGCCAGATAAACAAGTAGGTAGAAAAAAAGAGATTAAATTTTCAGAAGTAAAAGAATATGCACTAAAAAATGGTATAACAGTTTTGCAACCAGAAAAAATAAGAACTGATTATGAAAAAATTATTTCTTTAAATCCAGATATAATAATAACTTGTGCATATGGTCAGATAATACCTAAAGAATTACTTTCTTTTCCAAAATATAAATGCGTTAATATACATGCATCTTTGCTTCCAAAATTAAGAGGAGGAGCTCCTATACATAAAGCAATAATAGATGGATATGATAAAACAGGTGTAACTATAATGTATATGGATGAAAAAATGGATTCAGGAGATATTATTTATCAAGAAGAAATAAAAATAGAAGATACAGATAATGTTGGAACACTATTTGATAAACTAAGTAAATTAGGTGCGAATATGATTATTAAAATTCTTCCAGATATAATAAATGGTAATATAAATCCAGTTAAACAAAATGAAGATGATGTAACATATGCATATAATATTACAAGAGAAGAAGAAAAAATAGATTTTAATAAAACATCTAAAGAGGTATTTAATAAAATAAGAGGTCTTAATCCTTGGCCAGTTTCTTATGCAATTTTAGATGATAAAAAAGTTAAAATTTATGAGTCAAAAATAGGTACTAATAATAAAGAAGCACAAAATGGTGAAATAATAAATATATATAAAGATTCAATAGGTATTAAAACTAAAGATGGAGAAATTCTAATATATGAACTTCAATTTGAAGGAAAGAAAAAAGTATTAGTAAAAGATTATTTAAATGGACTTCAAGATAAAAATAGTATAATTGGTAAAATTTTTAAATAAAATAAAAATGTAAACTATATGTCTAAAATTTATATTAATTAACAAAAGATATGCAGCAATTTTTCGTATATCTTTTTTATTATTTATAAAAATGTTATAATAGGATAATAGGAAGTGGCTTATGAAGAGTATTTACGGAATTAAAAAAAGTGATTTAGAAGAATACTTTATTTCTATAGGTGAAAAAAAGTTTAAAGCAACTCAGGTTTATGAATGGGTTTATAGAAAAAAGGTATTATCATTTGATGAAATGACTAACATAAGTAAAGATATAAGAGAAAAGTTAAAAAAAGATTTTACTTTTAATAAAATAAATATAGTAAAAAAACAGGAAGATGATTTAGTAAAAAAATATTTATTTGAATTAAATGATGGTAATAAAGTAGAATCTGTACTTATGTATCACGACTATGGTCTTAGCATATGCATCTCATCACAAATTGGTTGTAATATGGGATGTTCATTTTGTGAAAGTGGAAGACTTAAAAAAGTTAGAAACTTAACTAGTGATGAAATGCTTCTTCAAGTACTTATGGTAGAAGAAGATGTAAATACTAGAATTAGCCATGTTGTTGTTATGGGTATTGGAGAACCATTTGATAATTACGATAATTTTATGGACTTTATAAGAATAATTAATGATCCTTATGGTATGGCAATTGGTTCAAGACATATAACTGTATCAACATCAGGAATAGTTCCTAGAATATATGATTTTATGAATGAAAATATAGGAGTTAATTTAGCAATTTCACTTCATGCACCTAATGATAAAATAAGAAGTAATATAATGAAAATAAATAAAGTATATAAGATTAATGAAATAATAAAAGCAGTAAAAGAATATATATCAAAAACTAATAGAAGAGTAACTTTTGAATATATATTAATAGAAGATATAAATGATAGTGAAGAATGTGCTAATGAACTTGTTAAATTAATTAAAGGAATAAATTGTTACATAAATTTAATACCATATAATGAAACAAATAATATTGGGTATAAAAGACCTGATAAAACTAAAATAATGAAATTTTATGATACACTAAAAAAGAATAATATAAATGTAACAATAAGAAAAGAATTTGGTTCTAAAGTATCCGCTGCATGTGGACAACTAAGAAGCGAAAGTGAGGGAAAATAATGGAAACATATTTTTTAACAGATACAGGTAAAGTAAGAGATCATAATGAAGATAGCGTAATAATACTTAAAAATGCAAATAATGAGTATTTACTTGCAGTAGCAGATGGTATGGGTGGACATAAAGCAGGTGAGGTTGCATCTTCTATGGCAATTAATCATTTATCAAAGAAATTTACTGAAAGAGAGAAAATGGGAGAAAAAGCAGAAGCTGTTAATTTTATAAGAGATGAAGTAGCCCAAATTAATGAGTCTATATTCGCATATACAAGTGAGCATGAAGAAAGCCTTGGTATGGGAACAACCCTTGTTCTTGCAATATTTACTGAAGATTATCTTTTATTTGGTAATGTAGGAGATAGTTCAGGATTTGTATTTAAAAATGAAAAATTATATAAAGTAACAAAAGATCATACTTTAGTAAATTTACTTGTAAAAACTGGTGAATTAACTGAAGAAGAAGCAGAACATCATCCAAAGAAAAATATTTTGATGAGAGCTCTTGGTGCTAATAATCCAGCAGAAGTAGATATATTTGATGTTGATACTGATATAGATGGAATAATGTTATGTAGTGATGGATTAACATCAATGCTAAACGAAAACCAAATTGAAAGAGTATTGTTAAGTAATAATACATTAGAAGAAAAAATAATTAAATTAATTAGAAAATGTAACGTAAGAGGTGGAACAGATAATATATCAATTGCTTGTTTAATGACAAAAGAGGGTGATGAATAATGTTTACTAAGGGTCAGAGAATTAATGATAGATATGAAATAATTAGACTTATTGGCGAAGGTGGTATGGCTAATGTTTATCTTGCTTATGATACGATACTAGAAAGAAATGTAGCAGTTAAAGTTTTAAGAGGCGACCTTGCTGATGATGAAAAATTTGTTAGAAGATTTCAAAGAGAAGCTATTTCAGCATCTTCTTTATCACATCCAAATATAGTTGAAATGTATGATGTAGGTGAAGATAATGGTAACTTTTATATCGTAATGGAATATATAGATGGTAAAACATTAAAACAATTAATTAAAAAAAGAGGACATTTAACAGCATCAGAAGCGGTTGATATAATGTGCCAGTTAACTGATGGATTAGCACATGCCCATGATTCATATATAATTCATAGAGATATTAAACCACAAAATATTATGATATTAGAAGATGGTCTTGTAAAAATAACAGACTTTGGAGTTGCTATGGCACTTAATGCTTCAGATTTAACTCAAACAAATTCTGTAATGGGATCAGTTCATTATTTACCACCAGAGCAAGCAGCAGGTAAAGGTTCTACTATAAAAAGTGATATATACTCACTAGGTATAGTTCTTTATGAAATGCTAGCAGGTACAATGCCATTTAGAGGAGAAACAGCAGTTGAAATAGCACTAAAACATATTAAAAATCCAATGCCTAGTATTAGAAAAATAAATCCAAAAATACCACAAGCACTTGAAAATGTTATATTAAAGGCGACAGCAAAAAATCCAAAAAATAGATATAACAATGTTAGAGAATTATATGATGATTTAAAAACTTGCTTAGATAAAAAAAGAGCAAATGAAAAAAGAATTGTATTTCCTTATCCAGAAGATGATTTAGATGATACAAAAGTTTTAGATAATTTAAAAGAAGAAATAAAAGAAAAAGAAAATAAAGAAGAAGAGAAAGAACCAGAAATAAAGCCAGTATCTGATGAAGATTATAAAGAAGATAAAAGATTATCAAAAATAACTAAATTATTAATAGGATTATGTTCTGCGCTTATAGTTACAGTTATAGTAGTATTCTTAATTGTTCCATACTTTTTTAGAACACCAGAATTAAGAGTACCTGATGTAAGCGGACTAACTGTAAAAGAAGCAGCAAAACAATTAGAAGATGTAGGCCTTGTTGTTTCATCAGATGTAAAAGAAGATTATACTGATGAAGTAGATGAAGGTTTAGTATCTAAAACAGAACCAATCGCAAGAAAAGTAGTAAAAAAAGGCGCAACTATAATATTATATAAATCAAAAGGAAGTCAAAAAATACAAGTTGAAAATTATGTAGGTAAAAATTATATAAAAATTCAAGCAGAACTTGAAGTAAAAGGTATATCTGTAATAATAGATTATAAGAATGTAGACGATAAAAGTAAATATAAAGGTAAAGAAGATTTAATAATAGAACAATCAGTTAAAAAAGATTCATATTTAGAAAAAGGAGATTCAATAACATTATTTTTACCAAAAATGGTAAAAGAATATCCAGACTTTGTAAGTGAGGGATGGAGTGTTGAGGAAATAAAAGAATTTTGTAATGAATATGGAGTAGATATTACTGTTGAAGAGGTAGAAGATGATACTAAAGAAGCAGGTACAGTTATATATCAAAGTAGACCAGCAGGAAGTGAAATAGTAGATAAAGTTTCAATAAAAATAAAAGTTACAAAAAAATCACAAAATGCACAAGAAAATAGTAATAATAATAATGATGGTATGGTTCCATATGAAGAAGAGGACAATTAATGAAAGGTATTATAGTAAAAATAATCAGTAATGATTATACTGTAAAAGTTAATAATGAATACATAGTATGTAAAGCAAGAGGAAAATTTAGAAATAATAAAATTACACCTCTTGCAGGAGACTATGTAATTATTGATAAAGATAAAAAAATAATAGAAGATATATTAGATAGAAAAAATAGTCTTGTAAGACCAGCAGTTTCTAATATTGATTTAGCATTTATAGTAACAAGTGTAAAAGATCCAAATTTTTCATCTAATTTACTTGATAAAATGATAAATATTATAGAATTTAATAATATAATTCCTGTAATTATAATTACAAAATATGATTTACTTTCTGATACTAGCAAAATTGATAATATAATTAATTATTATAAAAATATTGGCTATAAAGTATTTATAAATAATCAAATAGATGAAATAAAAAAATTATTTAATAATAAATTAGTCATTTTAACAGGACAAACAGGCGCAGGTAAATCTAGTTTAATAAATAAATTAGATAGTAATTTAAATTTAAAAACAGGAGAAATATCAAAAGCATTAGGAAGAGGAAAACATACAACAAGACACGTAGAATTATATGAAATGTATAATGGATTAATCGCAGACACACCTGGTTTTTCATCTTTAGAATTTATTAATATGACAAAAGAAGATATAAGAGATAATTTTATAGAATTTAATAAATATAAAGATAAATGTAAATATAGAGACTGCATGCATATTAATGAAGATGATTGCGAAATAAAAAGAAAAGTTAAAGATGATATTATATTAAAAAGTAGATATGAAAACTATATTAAATTTGTAAATGAAAGTAAGTGATAATATGAAAGTATCAGTTTCAATATTAAAAGAAATAAATAATTATAAAAATGCTATAAAAAAAGTAGATAATTCAGTATGTGATTATCTTCATTTAGATATAATGGACAGTACTTTTACAACAGATAGTTCTTTTACAGTAGATGATTTTAAAGATATTAAAAGTCTAACAAATAAAAAAATAGATGTTCATTTAATGAGCACTAATTTAGATAAACTTATAGATGATTTTGAATCTATAAATCCAAGTTTTATAACTATTCATGTTGAAGTACCTAATATAATAAGATATATAAATAAAATAAAAAATAAGAAAATCAAAGTAGGATTAGCAATTAATCCTGATACTGATATTGAAAAATTATATCCATATTTAGAATTAATAGATTTAGTGTTAGTTATGAGCGTAAATCCTGGTAAAGGAGGACAAAGCTTTATGACAAGTACAATATGTAAGATGCAAGAATTAAAAGAAATACAGCCTAATTATAACTTTTTAATAGAGGTAGATGGTGGAATAAATGATAAAACAATAGATTATGTTAGAGATTATGCAGATATTGTTGTATCAGGAAGTTATATAACTGATTCAGATAATTATGATGAAAATATATATTCTATTAAATGATATATATTTTTTTATTGTAAATAATATTAATTTGTTATATAATTTAATAGTAGGGAGGTAATGGTTATGGAAATAAAGTTACTAACATCTATTAATTATAAAAATTTAGATGAACAAATAGATTATTTACTATATTTATATCAAAATTTTGATGATAAAATAAATAGAGATATATTAAGAGAAAAAATAAAAGAAATAGTAAAAAAACTAGAAATAGATAGAAGAAGCGAAATAGTCGCATCTGCTGGAAATTTATCAAGAAATCCTGGGAATGTTTTTGATGTTTTAGATACGAAAGGAAACTTACCACTTGAAAAAAATTCTAAATTTGCATCAAATGTAATTAAAATGGGACATACGTCTATATCAGAACTTGATTGTTTAGTTTTTGCTTTAAAAGATATATCTGCATTAATAGAACAAACTATTATTGAAGAAAGATATTCTGCATTTACTGTAAAATCAAGAAGAGAGGTAGATTTTTCAAAAGTAGGATACTATATTCCAAATTTTAGAGATAAATCATATAATGTGCATACAAATAATGATGATCTAAAAGAAAAATATAAAAATCATATGGACTACTTATTTTATAAATATTATAAACTTTTAAATTTAGGAATGACTAAAGAAGATTCTAGGTTTGTATTACCATATTCTTATCATTCTAATATACTTATGTGTATTGATGCACATACTTTAAGAGATTTAATTATAAAATGTACTAAGACAAAATATAGTAATATAAGTGAAATAAAAGAGTTTGGAGAAAAACTATATGAAATTGCTAGAGAAAATGTTCCTTATATAATTCCATCAATAGATGAAGTAGAGCCTAAAGTTACAGATTCTGTAGATGAATTACTAAAGGATAAAGTTAATTTACAAAACTATAAAATATTAGATAAACCAGTTTTACTTAATTGTACAGATAATATTGATGAAACAATATGTATATCTGCAATTATGAGAAGATATCAAGTTGATATGTCAAAAGCAAAATCTTTATATGATTCTATTATAGAAAAAGATCCTAATTTTTCATATGAATTAATTAAAAATATTGCATTTTCTTCAGATAAATTAGAATTAAGCCAAGTTGATTTTAGATTTCAAATTCCTATATCATTTGCAGTATTAACACATTTAACAAGACATAGACAACATGATTTAATAGTACCAGATTTTTCACCAGTAATAGATTTAAGTCAATATAAAGTTCCTCCTAAAGTAGAAAATACTTGCAAAGAAGAATTTGATGAAATTTTTAAACAAAATATGAAAATGTATAAATATTTTAAAGATAATGGTGTTTGTGATGAAGATTTAGTATATTTTACATTATCAGGTAATATGGTAAATGTAATAACTGATATGAATGGAAAAAATGTTTGTCATATATTAGGTTTAAGAGAATGTAATAAAGCACAATGGGAAATTAGACAAATTGCTAATAATATTCATAAAGAAATAGAAAAAGTTCCTGGCTCACAGGCTTTCTGTAAAGTACTTGGACCATCTTGCGTAACACAAAATGTTTGTAATGAGGGGAAGGAATCTTGCGGAAAAATATTAGCTTTACAAAATAAAAGTTAATTTTTTTAAAATAAGTATTTACAAAATATATAAAATAATATATAATGAATGAGTAGTTTTGTTAAGAAACGAAAGAGGAAAGTAGATGTATATCTCACCTGACTTATAATAAGTAAGTAGGTCAAAGGCCAATTAAAATATATATTTTGTTGTCTTTGATTATGGGTGAATACACTATTTGTATTCATTTTTTTATTGGAGGTGCTTTGCTATAGCAAAAGATAATAACATGCTCATAAATGAGCAAATAAGAGCTAAAGAAGTTCTTGTAATAGGACCTAGTGGAGAACAACTAGGATTAAAAAGTAGAGAAGATGCATTAACACTTGCAAGTACTGCAGGTTTTGATCTTGTACTTATGAATGGTAATTCTGATAAACCTGTATGTAAGTTAATGGATTATAACAAATACAGATATGAAAAACAAAAAAAACAAAAAGAAGCTTCAAAAAAACAAAGAGAAAATAGTGCAGAATTAAAAGAATTTAGATTATCAGTAAATATTGATATTCATGATTTTAATACTAGAGTAAAACAAGTTATTAAGTATTTACAAAAAGGTCATAAAATTAAAGCAACAATAAGATTTAGAGGAAGAGAAATGGCTCATACTGAACTTGGAAGAGATGTACTTATTAGATTTGCTGAAGCTGTAAAAGAATATGGTGTTATAGAAAAAGATCCTTCAATGGAAAATAGAAGTATGTTTATGATGATATCGCCAGTTAAGAAAGAAGGTAAATAAAATGGGAAAAATAAAACAAAAGACACATAAGGCTACTAAAAAATCAATTATGATTAGAAATAGTGGTTCTGCAAAATTTAAAAAACCAGGTGCTAACCATAAAACAGTTGGTTATAGTGCATCAAGAATGAGAAATTTAAGAAAGGGTTCTGAACTATCTAAAGCTGATTCAAGAAGACTTAAAAGGCTTATAGATAGAATGAACTAGTAAAGGGGGAAAATAAAATGGCAAGAGTAAAAACAGGAACAATAACAAAAGCAAGAAGAAAGAAAATTCTTAAAAAAGCAAAAGGATACTTTGGTAGTAAACATAGATTATTTAAAACTGCTAAAGAACAAGTTATGCATTCAGGTAAATATGCATATAGAGATAGAAGAGCAAATAAAAGAAACTTTAGAAAAATATGGATTACTCGTATAAATGCAGCATGTAGAGAAAATGAAATTAGTTATTCTAAATTCATTGATGGATTAAATAAAGCAGGAGTAGTAATAAATAGAAAAATGCTTTCAGAATTAGCTATATCTGATCCAAAAGCATTTAGTGATATTGTAAAAGTTGCTAAAGATGCATTAAATGGTAAGGTTGCTCCTAAAGCTGAAGCTAAAAAAGAAGAAAAAGAAGTAAAAACAGTAAAGAAAACTGAAAACAAGAAAGAAGAAACTAAAGATTTATCAAAAATGACAGTTGCTGAATTAAAAGCACTTGCAAAAGAAAAGAATATAACTGGTGCAAGTACTATGAAAAAAGCAGAATTATTAGAGGCTTTAAAATAAGCCTTTTTTTTATTATTACTTAAATAATAATAGAAATTAATTATATAGTGTGTTACAATATTTTTGGTGGTAGTATGAAAAATGTATATTTAATTTTTGGAAATGAATCTTATTTAATAGATAAAGAATTAAAAAAAATAGTAGAATCAAATAACATTTTACAAGATAATATTATTAAATATAATTTAGATGAAGTAAATGTAAGTTTAGCATTAGAAGAAGCATCTACAATAAGTATGTTTGATAGTAAAAAATTAGTTATATGTGAGGGATGTACATTTTTAACAGGAGAAAATAAAAAAGAAATAAACCACGATATAGATTCATTAATTAGATATATAAATAATCCATTTGATGATGTTTACTTAGTTTTTATAGTAAGAAAAGAAAAATTAGATGATAGAAAAAAAATAGTAAAAGAATTAAAAAAATTATCTACTGTTGTAGAATGCTTAAAAATAGAAAGTTATAACTTAAATAATTATCTTTCTAATTACTTTAAGAATAATGGATATAATATATCTAGAGAAGCAATTATTTTTATGATAAATAAATCAGGAGATAATTTAACTAATTTAATAAATGAAGCAGATAAAATTATGATATATAAAGATGATAATAAAGATATTACTAAAGAAGATATTGATAATTTAGTATGTAAAAATATAGAAGATAACGTTTTTTCTCTTACAAATGCTATTATGAATAAAGATAAAAAAAATATAATAAACATTTATAGAGATTTATTATTATTAAATGAAGATCCTACAAAATTAATTGTATTAATTGCTAACCAATTAAGATTAATATTACAAGTAAAATTAATGGTAAAAAATGGATATAAACAAAAAGATATGCCATCAGTTATTAAAGAACATCCATATAGAGTAAAATTAGCATTAGAATCAAATTTTACAATCTTTGAATTAAAAGACTATTTAATTAAACTCCATGATTTAGATTTAAGTATAAAAACAGGTAAAATAGATAAGAATTTTGGATTTGAAATGTTTTTACTAAGTATATAAAAAGAAATTAGTCATTAATTATTAAATTACTAATTTCTTTTTTTATTAAATCTTCATTATTTATTAATGAATAAATAGATGTTATTTTTAACTCAAACTCTAAATCTTTATTAAAATTAGTATATATAGGAATATCTATACTTTTTTTTATTTCTTTTAGATATTCTTGACCCTTTTTATTAAAACCAAGAACCCTTATATATCTAATATCCTTTCTTTTTTTAGCTTCTTCTTTAGTAAATGATACTAATATATGAATAAGCATTCTTTTTATTTTATTTCTTGTATATCTTTTAGATTTTATATTATTTATTAATTCTTCATAAGAATTAGAAGTATATATTACTTTTTTTATTTTATTTTCAATACCCTCATCAACAGTTTGATAAATACTTAAATTATCTATTTCAGATAATATTTTATATTTTAAAAATGGAAAATAATATTCAATAAAATATAAGTCTTTTTTTAAGTATTTATAAACATCTTTTGGTACATAATTTTTAACATCTTTAGTTTTTATATTTTCTCTTATACTAGTCGCAGATGAAATACTATCTGTTAGCGATTTATCATTATAATCATTTGTTCTTTTTATTGTTAAAGGTATTATATTACTCTTTAATTTAATAAGTTCTCTAATATAAGATATACCTAATATATCATTTGGTTTATCAACATTATCATAACCAAAGTGAGTAAGTGCTTTTGATAATGAAGTAGGGTAATTTATTCCCTCATCTAAATATTTTTTTACTAATTTTTCATATTCATCTTTTAGTTGTATTTTAGCAATATCTTTAAGATAATTAATATCACCAGATTCAGATCCAAATACTAAATAATCTACTTTTAAATAATTTAATATATTACATGCACCATATGCAAAAATATCTGCTGATTGACATGAAAATTCAAAAGGAAGCTCTATAACTAAATCAATATTATTATTAAGACATATCTTAGTTTTATCCCATTTATTTATTATAGATGCATCTGCTCTTTGAGTAAAATTGCCACTCATTACTAAAATAATTCTAGAATCAGGAAATTTTTCTTTTATTTTATTAATATGATATAAATGGCCATTATGAAAAGGATTATATTCTGCTATAATTCCAATATTAACCATAAAATCACCTCTATCAATTATTTTATCATATTTAATTGATTTTTTTAATATTTTAATATATAATTAATATGCCAAAAGTTTGAGGTGATATTTTATGAATATTAATTTAACAAAACTAATTACAAGATTAGAAGATAAAATATTAATTGATGATACTATTAATATTCCAAAAGAATTACTAACTAAATCAGATATCAATGATATAAGTAAAGTAAAAATTAAAGGTTTTATTACCTCAAACGATAATAATTATGAATTACAATTAAATATTAAATGTAATTTGGTATTAACATGTAGTATTTCATTAAAAAAGGTTGACTATAAAGTTGACATTGATATATGTGAAATATTAGGAGAAAATGATGAAAATTTAGAAGAAAATAACAAAATTATTAATAATACTATTGATTTAATACCAATTATATGGCAAAATATTATATTGGAAGTACCTTTGAAAGTTGTAAGTCCAGATATTAAAAGAGAAAATATATATGCAGATGGATGGAGATTTATAACTGATGAAAAGGATATCAAAAAACAAAATGATCCAAGACTTGAGGGATTTAAAAAATTCTTAAGTGAATAGGAAGGAGTGGAAAAATGGCTGTACCATTTAGAAAAGTATCTAAAACAAGAGGAAGAATGAGAAGAACTCATTATAAAATTGAAGCAAATGGAACAATTAAATGTTCAAATTGCGGTGCGGATATAAGATCACATAGAGCATGTCCAGAATGCGGTTTTTACAAAGGTAAAAATGTAGTAGAAAAACAAGAAGCAACTAAATAGTTGTTTTTTAATTTTTCTTATGATAATATATTTTTTTGTAAAAAGAAAGGATTAGTTATGCAAGTAAAAGATATAAATTTAAAAAGTACAAAACTTAGTAAAAAATACAAAAAAGAAAAAGAAATAGAAGACCTAAAGACAAGAGATATAGAGAAATTACTAAATAATAATATAATAAATATTGATGATATTGATATAAATGAAATTCAAATTAATTCACTATATAAAATTATAAATAATGGAGCAATTAATATGAATGATATTAGTAAAGATGATATGAAAAAATTACTAAAAAAAATAAAAATTCTTATGATAAGTGATTTATCCTTTTTAATTTCTAATTTTACTTTTTTTTGCATAGTAATACATAATATGATCAATAATAGTGATTTAATAAATAAATTTTTTACTCAAAATGATAATTTGATTTCATTAATTTATAATTTTACCTTTTTACTAATAAGCTCTTTTTATATTGATTACCATGTATCAGAAATTAATACTAATCAAAGTAGAAAGATGCAGCTTCAATTAGAATTAAATAAAAAAGAAATAAATGAATAAATTATAGTTTATTATTTTTTTTTGTGATATAATTATCATATTATCATTTTGGAGGAAAAATTATGAATAAAAAAAGAGGTTTATTAATAGTTATATCAGGGCCATCAGGGGTAGGTAAAGATACATTAGTAAAAGAATATTTAAAACATAATGATGCAGTTTTATCAGTATCCGCAACATCAAGAAAAATTAGAGGTAAAGAAAAAGATGGGGTTGACTATTATTTTTTAACAAAAGAAGAATTTGAAGAAAAAATAAAAAATAATGAATTTTTAGAGTATGCAGTTTATAATGATTGTTATTATGGAACACCTAGATCAGAAATAGAAGATAAATTAAATTCTGGAAAAGACGTATTTTTAGTTATTGAAGTACAAGGAGCATTTCAAATAAAAGAAAAAATAAAAGATAGTATACTTATATTTTTACTTCCACCAAGTTTAGATGTATTAGAAGAAAGATTAAGAAATAGAGCATCTGATAGTGAAGAAATGATTCAAAATAGACTTAAAATTGCTATTAAAGAAATAAAAGAATCAACTAAGTTTGATTATATAATTACCAATAATGATGTAAATAATGCAATAGAAAAAATAAAATTAATACTAGATAGTGAAAGAGAAAAAAGATAAATTAAAATTAAGAATTACTTATTCTTAATTTTTTCTTTTGCAATATAATATAATTCATAAAGTTTATTATAAGTAGAACTAGATAACTTATTTTTTAATTCAAGCATTAAATCTTTAGGTTCTTCGTAATAAAATCTTCTCCAATACTTATGCATATATTCATATAAAATTTTTGCTTCACTATTACTTATATTTATTCCCTCATTTTTTCCAAAATTAATAATATCATTTAATGTAATGTTATTTATATATTTTTGAATTAAAATTTCGTTCAAAATTTTCACCTCTAGTAAAATATATGTTATATAAATTTTAGTATGAAACAAACTATAATTGGAGGAATATCTATGAGTAAGAGAAAAAAAAGTAGAAATAAAAAGAAATATGAAACTAAAAGTAATATAAATACATCATATTTATCAAATAAAAGATTTTTAACTTTATCAATATTATTATTTATTTTATTTATTATAATTATGTATAAAATAGTTAATATTCAAATATTAAATAAAGCAAAGTATGAAAAAAGTCTAGATAATTTAACAGTTGATGTTGTATATAGTTCATCAGTTCCAAGAGGAAGAATATATGATAGAAATTATAATTTATTAGTAGATAATGTAGGAGTAAAAACAATATACTATAAAAGATTATCAAATACTACAACAAAAGATCAAATAAAATTAGCATATGAAGTAGCTAAAAATATTTCTATAGATTATTCTAAATTACAAGAAATAAATCTAAAAGAATTTTATATGGTAAATAATAAAGAATTATGTGATAAAAAAATAACAAACGAAGAAAAAGAAAAACTAAAACAAAGAAAACTTACTCTTAAAGATATAAATAATTTAAAATTAGAAAGAATAACAAAAGAAGAATTAGATAAATATAACGAATTAGATAAAGAAGCAGCATACATTTATTATTTAATGACTACTGGATATTATTATGATGAAAAGATAATAAAAACATATGCAGAAGATTCAGAATATGCCTATATTGCAGAGCATTTATCTAAATTAAAAGGATTTAATGTAAAATTAGAATGGGAAAGAAAATACTTATATGGTAATGTATTTAGAACAATACTTGGTAATGTATCTAATAGTGAATCTGGAATACCAAAAGAATTAAAAGATAATTATTTAAGCAAAGGATATTCACTTAATGATAGAGTAGGAGTAACGTATTTAGAATATCAATATGAATCATTACTAAAAGGAACAAAAGCAACATATAAACTAAATGATGATAACTCATATACTTTAATAAAAGATGGAGTAAGAGGAAATGATATAGTTTTAACTATAGATATAAATATTCAAAAAGAAGTAGAAGAAATATTAGAAGAAGAAATAGTAAATGCTAAAAAGAATAATCCAAATACAACATATTATAGTGGTTCACATGTAATTGTTACAGATCCTAATACAGGAGAAATACTTGCAATGGCATCAAAACAAGTAGTAGAAGATAATGGGGAATATAAAGTATATGATAATACACCTGCTATATTAACTAATCCAGTAACACCAGGATCTATAGTAAAAGGTGCATCAATGACAGTTGGATATAATACAGGTGCAATTGATATTGGAACAAAAATGAGAGATGAATGCGTAAAAATATTAAATACACCAGCAAAATGCTCATGGACTAGTGGACTTGGAGTATTAGATGATATTGGTGCTTTAGCATATTCTTCAAATTCATATCAATATAAAATTGCAATTAAAGTAGGAAAAGCAAACTATTATTATAACGGTCCACTAGTAATAGATGAAACAGCATTTGATACATATAGAAATACATTTTTAGAATATGGTTTAGGAGATAAAACAAATATTGATCTTCCAGTAGAATCTTATGGATTTAAAGGAACTAGTAAAAATCCAGGACACTTACTTGATTTTGCAATAGGACAATATGATACATATACACCAATACAAATTGCAAATTATATAAGCACAATAGCAGCCTCAGGAAAAAGATATCAATTACACTTATTAAAAGAAGTACATAAACCAACAAGCGATAATTCTATTGGAGAAATAAAAGAAAAAATAGAACCAAAATTATTAAATACTGTAAATCTAGATGATAAATATATGCAAAGAATAAGACTTGGCTTTTCTTCTGTTATGAAAGCATTAGGATATGGATATATGGGAGATGTACCAAATCCAGCAGGTAAAACAGGTACAGCAGAAAGCTTCTATGATGTTGATAAAGATGGTAATATAGATGTAGAAACATTATCAAAAGGATTTATTGGATATGCACCATCCGATAATCCAAAATATTCACTTGTAGTATTATCTCCAAACGTAAGATATAGTAAAACAAGTTTATATACATCACCAGTTAATACTAAAATTAGTGCTAGAGTATCAAATAAAGTATTTGAAATTTTACAATAATGTGTTATAATTATTTCAGCTATTGAAAAGAGGGAGGATTACACATGGGAAAATCAAAGAAGAAAGATGCTAGATGTTATGTAGCACTTGAATGCGTAGAATGTAAAGAAAAACGTGCTGTTTCAAAAGAAAATTATTTCGTTGAAAAAAATAAAACAAATACTCCAGAACGTTTAGAAATAAGTAAATATTGTCCTACATGCAAAAAGCATACAATACATAAAGAAAAGAAATAAAATATTTAAAATAAAGAATGCGGAGGACATTTAATATGATGATAGATATTAATGATATAAAAAATGGTATGACTGTTATAATAGACGGTAATTTATATCAAATAGTTGAGTTTTTACATGTTAAACCTGGTAAAGGTGCAGCATTTATGAAAACTAAATTAAAAAATCTAAGAACTAATTCAACATTAGAAAAAACATTTAATACAAATATAAAAATAGAAAAAGCAAATATTACAAAAAAAACTATGCAATATTTGTATAATGCAGGCGGAGTATATTATTTTATGGATATGCAAAGTTATGAACAAGTTGAATTAAATGAAGAAACAATTTCAGAAGAAGTAAAATATTTAAAAGAAAACTTAGAAGTAGAATTAGTTTATTTTGGATCAGAATTAATTGGTTTAAATTTACCAGAAAAAATAGATTACAAAGTAACATATACAACAGATGCTGTTAAAGGTAACACATCTAGTAGTGCACAAAAAGATGCACAATTAGAAAATGGATTAACAATTAAAGTACCATTATTTATAAATGAGAATGATGAAATAATAATTTCAACAAAAGATGGAAAATATGTATCAAGAAAGTAATTTTACTTTCTTTTTTAAGGAGAAATTATGAAAGATTTAGAAATATTAAATAATTTTAAAAAAGAATATTTAAAAAATAATAGTGTAGATGATTTAAAGAGTAAAATATTATCATATTTAAAAAATGAAATTAGTGATTCTTATGTAGAATATGATATTACAGAAAATTTTAGAAATTACAAAAATGAAGCAGAAAAAGAATTTATTTTATTAGGATTTAATGGTGTACTTAATGCATTACTTGTAAATATGTGTTCATCAGAAGATGAGACATATAATAAAATCAAAAAAGACTTAATAAATAAAATAGAAAATGATGATATTAGAAGTATAGAAAAAATGATAAAATACGAAATTAAATTTTATAATAAAATAAAAGATAAAAAACTTATTGATTATTTAATTAATTGTTATGTATATTCAAATGCTAATAAAAAAAGTAACAATGAAAAAATAGAATATAAATTACATTTATATTATGGTGATGTATCATCAAGAATGGAAAATGCATTTGATTATATAAATAATTCTGAATATAGAAATTTATTTTAGTAATATTTCTTCATAATTATTAATATATTATATTAGTAGTTGTGGGAGGAATATATATGATAAATAAACAAAGTATATGGATACTAACACTATTTAGTCTAATATTAGTATTAAGTGTATATTATATTACTATGCCATCTGAATTTATGGCTAGTGCTACTGTAGATAAAAAAGATACTAAAGAGGTTGTAAAAACACAAGATAGTGATGTAATTGCAACCTTAAAAGTAGAAAATGATGAAGAAAGAAATGAAAAAATAAAAGAACTACAAACAATATTAACAAATGATAAAGCAACTAGTGAAGAAAAAAATAATGCTTATGAAGAATTAAAAGTATTAAACATAATGAAAGGTAAAGAAGATGAAATAACTGCTAAAATAAAAGAAAAATATGAAGTAGAAAATTTTGTAAAAATAAAAGATGATCAAGTTAGAGTAGTAGTTATAAAAGACAAACACGACTCATCTTTAGCAGCAGAGATAATGAATTTAGTACAAGAAAGTTTTGATTCTAAAATGTATATATCTGTAAAATTTCAAAAATAAATAAAAGAGTAATAACATAATTACTCTTTTTACATACAATAATATGAGTAATTATATATACACCTCTTAAGAAAGTGAGGATCAAAATGAGCAAAGGAATATTAACAAAAAGAGAAAGAGAAGTATTTGAATTGTTAATAAAAAATAATTCAACTAGAGATATCGCAAATTTGCTTAACATTAGTGAAAAAACAGTTAGGAATCATATATCTAATGTAATGCAAAAACTAGGTGTAAAAGGTAGAAGTGGAGCTGTAGTAGAACTATTAAAATTAAATGAGATTTCTTTATAGAAAATCTCATTTTTTTTATTATAATGCATATAATTTTATAGGTGAACGATATGATAAAACGATTTTCAGTAAAAAAAATACTAAAATATACAATACTACTACTAATAGTGTTTTTATTTTATCTATTTCCAGATAAACAAAATGTAGATATAAATGAAGAAGTATTTAATGAAAAGAGTGATATATCTCATGATATTTATTTAATGGATAAAAATGGATATATTTCAAAGACATCAATAGCAATAAATAGTACAAATAAATTAGAATTAATAGAAGAATTAATAGAAATATTAGTAATAGATGGAAAATATGAAGATAAAATACCAAATGGTTTTAGTCCAATACTTCCTGTAGATACAAGATTAATTGATAAAAAAATAGAAAATGATATTGCGATATTAAATTTTAATAGTGATTTTCTAGATACAAAACAAGAATATGAAGAAAAAATATTAGAAAGTGTTATATATACAGTAACAAGTATAGATGGTATAAACAAAGTTAAAATAAATATAGATGGTAAAATATTAGATAAATTACCAAAAACAGGTAAATATATTGATGAAATACTATCTAGAGATTTTGGAATAAATAAACAATATGATATTAATCACCTAGAAGATATATCAAAGGTTACTATATATTATGTAAATAAAAATAATAATGATGAAACATATTATATACCAGTAACTAAATATATTAATAGTAGTGATGAAAAAATAAAGATAATAGTAGATGAATTAGCTAGTAAGATATCATATGAAAGTAATTTAATGAGTTACTTAAATTATAATGCTAAATTATTAGATTATAGTTTTGATGAAAATGAATTAGATTTAAATTTCAATGAATATTTATTTGATAGTAGTCAAAATAAGAAAGTTTTAGAAGAGGTTATTTATAGTATTTCTTATTCTATAATGGATAGTTATGAAGTTAGTAAGGTTAATTTTTATGTAAATAATAAAGAAATTTAGTTAATGGTATTGAAAAAATTACAAATATATTGTATAATCAATTTGTCTTTTAAAAAGACATGAGGCCTCAGTAGCTCAGTTGGATAGAGCAACGCCCTTCTAAGGCGGCGGTCAGGGGTTCGAATCCCTTCTGGGGCACCAGATAGCATTTTAAAACCTTATATTATATAAGGTTTTTATTTTTTTGTACTCCCAAAAGTACTCTGAAATGATAACTAAAAAATTTTTTTAGTAGTATTTATCTGTTGTACAAGTCATTTCTTTTTTTAATTTTTCTGTAATATTTTCATAAGTTCAATATAATAATTAAATAATTTCTTAAATAAGTGTATGAGAAAGGTTTATTTGTGTTCAAATTTAGTATTATTGGTGTATCATCAAATCATATAATTTTCTCGTAAAAACTTTTTTTAAATCTTCTATAATCCAATATATTCTAGCAAATGAGTGTTATTTTTTATAACTATGGAGAAATAAAATGATAGTAATGAACTTTAAAATCTTAGGGTATTAATTATCTTGTAAAAGCAAAATATTATGATATAATTGACACTAGGGAGGCATTATTTTATGAAAGAATCAGCATTAAAAGAAGTAAGAGATGAATATAATAGAATAACAAAAGAAAGGGAAAAATTAATATCTTATAAAAATGAATTACTAGAATTAACAAAAGATGAAAAAGTAAAAAGATTTTTAAAACTTTCAAAATTAGTAGATAAAGATTATGTAGGTCCATCTGAAGAAACAATGATTATGATGGCTTATCAAGGGGTTCCAGAGGCATTTGGAGAGCAAAATATTAATAGTAATCATATTATGATTTTTATGGGAAGTTATATTAAAAATGATTCTGGAGAACAAAATGATGATTACATGACCTATGAAAGAGACCCAGATACTAGTTATAGATCGTATATGGATTTAGAAACAACAGAAAGGTATACTATTGATAAAGATGAATGTTTAGAATTTGAAACTGAATATTTAACATTATATCTTCCTATTTCTGAATATACAGAAGAGGAATATTATAAAAAATATATTGAATTGCAAAAATGGTTTAAAACTCAATTAATATATCATTCACAACCTGATGTCATTAAAGAATTGAAAGAAAAATATGAAAGAAAATATAAAGAAATATATCCTAATTTTCATAGAATTGATACAATAGCCCATTTACCTATCGAAGATTATATAAAAACACATCCTATAGATGGTTTTGTAGAAAATTGTTGTTTAGATCATGAAGAATTTATGAGAGTTAAATTATATAGAAAACAAAAAAGTGAAAAAAGAGGTAAATAATAATGTAACTTACACCATATTGATACCAAACGCGGACTTTTGTAGTTCGAGTTTTAAAATGTTTTAATTTATGTTAAAATATTTATAGATTTTAATTGATATGCTTGTCAATTTAGAAAACATACTTGTATATTGGCAATCAATATATATGTCATCGGATAAATGTGTACGAAAATATAATATAATAGATCAATTAAAGTAAAATAATTTTGATGGGAGTTAATTTATGAAAGTGAATAAATTAATGGAAAAAAGTGACATGACAATATCTATAATAAACCCACTTGTAAAACAAATAAAACCACAAAATAAAATTAAAAACAAAATCTATATTACATATAATATATGTGAAACTTGCAATTTGAATTGTCTGTTTTGTTGTATAAATGATAATTATCATAGTAAAAAGCATATTTCAATAGAAAATTCAGATATTATCTTAAATAAAATTAAAAAAAATTATGACATTGACACAATTTTTATTATGGCGAATGAACCAACTACTCAACCGGAATTGTCTAACCATATAATAAAATATGCAATAAATAATAATATAAAGATTAAACTTGTTTCAAATGGATTTGCACCTATTAGTATTTACGAAAAAATTTTAAAGGATATTAATCCTAAAGATATTTATAAAATAACAATCAGCCTAGATAGTATGAATGAAAAAATTCATAATACAATGAGAAACAATAATATGGCATTTTCGAACGCAATGAAAACAATTGAATTTTTAAATAGCAATCATTATAATATTAGAATTCAAATGACTATTTGTGATATTAATTATGATACTATTATAGATTCAGTAAAAGATCTTAATAGCAAATATGGTATTAATAATTTTGCATTTCATTGTATGTCGATTTCAGAAAGAACTATAAAAAATGGCTTGCATCATTTAAATGCCTTTAAATGGCGACATCTTGTTTCAGAATTATTTGCTTTAAAATCAAAATTAAATAACATAAAAGAATTTAGTGTACCAATTATTGCTATGACAAAAAATGAATTATTAAAATTATATTTTGGAAACAATGAAAAAATGCTAAAACAATTTATGAAAAGAAAGTCATTAAAATTATGTCCTGCTATTAATGGTAACAATATATATTTAAAGGCTAACGATGATGACGTTTTTATATCAAGATGTCAAATATTATTTGATAACATTGGTAAGTATTCTTTTAAATATGATTATAAAAAAAATAATTTTAAAGAAAATAAAAAGAATAATGATTTTAATGTAATAAAGAAAAGTAAAACACTATGTCCAGTTATATTGACTGAATTAAATTTAAAAAAAGATTATGAAGAGGATGAAAATGGTAATAAATTATATTATGTTTGCAGGGTATTATTAGCAAACGAAAATGATTTAGATTACTAAAAAATAATTATTCTAACCTTATTATCTTTTATTTATTTTATCATTATAAAAAAATTTATAAATATAATGATATCGCAATTGAATATATTAGTCAGGTTTACATTGAAGAATTTAAAAAATATCAATAATAAAAGATTTTATATTATAATCTATTTATAAATAGGATACTTGTGAAAGAATAATGATGTATTGGCATAGATAGTAACATACATCGTATGTGAGAATTTATCTCGCTCGTGGTGCCTATCATTTTTTTGATAATATTAGAGTTGTCTTACTTCTTTCTTTAGGGCACCATATTACTACTAAACTTGAATTTTTAATTAATTAGGGTTTTATATATTTTTTATTTATGATATAATACTCCGACAAAGGAGGTCAATTATGAGTGCTAGAGTTGATAATTATGTTGATTTATTATGTAGATATGCCATATATGGTGAAGATGGTTATTATGTAGATCCACGCCATATTATATATCAAATGATAGTAGATGAATTAAAACTAAACATGTCATTTAGTAATATTGAAGAGTATGTAAATACCTGTAAAATATCAATAACTGAAAGTGAAATAAAGAATTTTTTAAGTAAAAAAATAGATGAGGAAGAACCAACATTAAGAAAAGAATTAGAAGAATCTTATAAACCTATTTCCAATAAACTTTCAGAATTGACAGATGAAGATATTAAAAAAGATGCAAAAGAATTTGGGAATCTAATTTTAAAAAGTCGTTATACATTTGAACCTGATTCATTACAATATTTTAAAACCTATACATCAATTTTAAAGGAAAAATGCAAAACTCTTTTTGAAATATTAGAAGATTTATTTAAAATAAAAGACGGTACTATTTCACAAGAAGGATGGAATCGTATTGTAGATTTAGATTTTCATATAAATAAATATGGTGATGTTTATACTACCGATATCCAAAGATTAGCAAATGCAATTATTTATAATGTAAAAGATTTACATGATAAGATTACTAAAGGAAATAATCCAGAAACATACTTAACATTTAAAGAATCAAGAGATGAAATTTTTGAAAGTAAAACTTATCCAAAAAAAGAAGTTCAAATAAAGGATTTATATTATGAACATTGTAAAGAATTTATTGCTTTAAGTGAAAATCAAAAAGAAATGTTAAAAAATGAAAGATATAAAATGTTAGAAGAAGACCTTTCTGATGACAATGATAAAAAAGATACTTATACTTTAGTTAATACAAGAGAAAATAATAAAAATCATAGCTAACTAAAAAGATTTGGTTCAAAAGTATTGATAAAAAAATTATAATCCATAATCGTGGTCATTTAAATAAAGAAACTGATATAGTTCTTTTTCTGAAAATTTAAAAGAGATTTAAAAAAATTTCCTGTATCTTTCTTTAGGAAACTAATGATATTTTTTTCTACTATTCAAACTTAATATAGAGAACTTGCAAAAGAGTCGTTTTTATGTTATTATGAATATGTCAAGGAAACTTGAATAAAATAAAAAAGGAATACCTAATTTTGTCGAGTTAGGTACTATCCTAAAATTATTTGAGATTAGTACCGACTTATACAGTTGGTACTATTTTTATTAGTATGATTAAAATCACAATAATAAGGAGTATTATGATAGTACAAAGATATTTCTCTTGCTTTCTCATAATTTCACCTCCTTTCACTTTAAAAAGTAAAGGAGAATAGTACCTAAATTAATTAAGTATTCCTAAAATAATTATATCAAACAAATGTTCATTATACAATATTTTTATATTAAATTTATTACAATTTAGAGAAATACTTGTATATTGCTCAGCAATATATCTTATAGGATAATAAAATTAAAAAATATTATAAAAAAGTCAAATAATATATAAATATAAGGTGAGAACTAAATAAGAGATTTGTTTATAAAATATAATTTAAAAATTATATTTAAAGTTATTATATTTATTTCTTTAGTGAATTAGATTTATATCAAATTTTTACTTTTATAATTTTAGTTTTAAAATTTCAAAATTTATGATAGAATACTATATAGTTTAATTAATTTTATATTATAAAAATAATATTTTGATAAGGAGTTGTTAAATTTATGTTAAAAGAAGAAAATATAAAAAAATATAAAAAGAAATATGAAAATAATAAACAAAATAAGATTATGCAAAGAATGTTAAATAAAGTTCAATTAGTAGATTTAATTCAAGATTCAGATACTAAAATTACTAATGAGTTTAATATTGAAATTAAAACGCATAGAGTTACAGATCAAAAAGCATCAGCTCGTTGTTGGTCATTTGCTGAATTAAATATATTAAGAGAGAAAGTAATAGAAAAATGTAATTTAGATAATTTTGAATTATCCGGAAGTTATATTTCATTTTATGATAGATTAGAAAGATTTAATATGTTATTAGAAAGACTTATTTCATATAAAGAAAATGGTAAAGATTTATATGATAGAGATGTATCAAGTTTACTTGAAATTGGAATAACAGATGGTGGCTCTTTTACACAATTAGCTAATTTGATAAAAAAATATGGTATTGTTCCTAATGATATTTTTCCTGAAACATTTCAATCATCAAATGCATATGAAATTAATCAGATATTATCTAGGTTATTAAGAAAATTTTATTTAGAATTACAAGAAATAAATAATGGTGAAGAAAATAAATTAAAGGATAAATATATGCAGCAAGTATATACAATAGTTGCTACTGTATATGGAATTCCTAAAGAAACATTTGATTTTGAATATACTGATAAAAAGGGAACATATCACATAGATAAAAATATGACTCCAAAAGAGTTTTATGATAAGTATATTAATATAGATTTACAAAAAGAGTATATTGAAATAACAACATATAGTGATGAAAAAATAAAATTAAATAAATTATATCAATTAGAAGCGAGTTCTAAAATTAGTGGTGAAGAAGATACTACTATTTTGAATTTATCATCAAAAGACTTTCAATCTTTAATAATTAAACAATTAAAATCTAATGAACCAGTATATTTTTATTGTTCTACAACATCAAAACGTATTGATGGTATATGGGTTGATTTAATAGAAAGATATGGGGAAATGTTTGATATTGATTTAAATTTAGATAGAAATTCTATCTTAAAAACTAATGGAATTACTAACTGTCACGCTATGATAATAACAGGTGCTCATATAATAGATGATAAAGTAGTTAAATATAAAGTTGAAAACAGTTGGGGAAGTAAATATGGAAATAATGGATATTATATTGCTACTGATGACTGGTTAAAAAAATATGTATATAGAATAGTTATAAATAAGAAAAACTTAAATAAAAATCAACTTGAAATACTAAAACAGGGTAGTATTAAGGTAGATAAATATGATGCTAAATTTTAAAATATTTTAGCATTTTTAAATTGTATTTAACCTATATATATGTTATAATTTTTACTACACATTAATTATCTAAATAATTCTTTTTATTAACAATAATATAAATGTATATTTAAATCATAATTTGTGTTATAATGAAGTAGGTGATAAAATGAGTAGTATAAAAACATCAAATGTAGATATATTTAATAAAGAATATAACTACATAAAAAATGATAGGTATAAAAAATGTGCAAAAGAGTTAGTTTCTCTTCTACCAGACTATTTTTTTGAGGTGCAAGCAAGCTCAACTGGTAAATATCATCCATCATTTGCATTAGGAGAAGGAGGATTAGTTAGACATACAAAAGTAGCTGTAAAAATAGCAAAAGAATTATTAGAAAATAATAGTTTAGGTCATAAATTTACAGATGAAGAAAAAGATTTGATAATTATGTCAATACTAATTCATGATGGAATGAAACATGGAAGAGAAAAAGAAGAATATACTAAATTTGAACATCCTATAATTATATGTGAATATATAAAGGAAAACAAAGATAAACTATCATTAACAGATGATGAGATTAATTTTATTACTAGTGTTGTTTCATCTCATATGGGAGAATGGAACACAAATTCTTACAGCAATATTGTTTTACCGCTTCCAAAAAATAAATATCAGAGATTTGTTCATATGTGCGACTTTTTAGCAAGTAGAAAATTTTTAGATGTTAAATTTGATGGTAATGATATAAAAGAATAGAAGGGATTTACGTATGAAAGAAAAAATAAAGACCATAATATCAAAGATTAATATGAAATATTTATTTGTAGTAATACCATTAATATTAATATTAATTCTTATAGTAGTTTCATCAATGTTTACCATAAAAGAAGATTCAGAAAAAGAGGTGGAGGAAATAAAAACAAATACTTATACGACTAAAGACAATAAGGTTGATTTTACATTTAACGAAGGATTTAAACAAAGTGATGTAGGTGAATATGATTTATATGTTAAAGACGATGAAAAACAACTTATAATGGGTATATTCACATATGATTTAGAAAGTTATGAAGAAAATACTGCTAAAGAAGTGCTAGATAATCAAACACAATATTTTCTTAAGACAAGAAATGATATGACATTATTTAAAAAAGAATTAACAAAAGAATATGAAGATAAAAAAATAACTACTGTAGAATATTCTGGTAAAAGTGCTGATTCATCACAGTGCGTTTATGTATTTTCTGTTATTGAATTTAATAACTTGCCTAATTATGTAGTTTATTCTACTAATGTAATAGTAAAAGAAAAATATGAACAATATATTAAAGAGGTAAAAGATATAGTAAAAAGTGCAAAACTAAAATAATTTTAGTTTTTTTTACTTTTTTAGGGGATTTTTAAAATAAAGAGTTTATATATTTTATGGAGGGAAAAATATGAGCCATAAATATATAAAACAAGATGGTTTAAAAGATTGTGGTGTATGTTGTCTATATAATATTATAAAATATTATGGTGGAAGTATAGATATCGATAAACTAAGAATATATACTAAAACCGATGATAATGGAACTAATGTATATAATATTATTTTGGCATCTAATAAACTCGGGCTAAATGCAGAAGCATATAAGTGTGAATTAGACGATTTATGTTCACTTAAATTACCTATTATTGCTCATATGGTAATAGATAATTGTAATCATTTTATTATTATAGACAAGATAGTAGATGATAATATTATTATATTTGATCCTATAAGAGGAATTTTAAAGTATTCAATGAAAGATTTTGTTAAAGAATGGACAAATATAATTATTACATTTACTCCTACTTGTAATATAGTAAAAGAAAAAGAAATAAAGCATACATTTAATATTTATAAATTTATAAAAGATAATAAGATAATACTTATATATTTTCTTCTTTCGTCTTTTATCATAACACTCCTAACCAGTCTTAATTCACTATTTCTTAGTGAATTATATAAAAAAAGTACCTATTCGTCTAAAATTTTTTCATACTTTGTTATGCTTATATTAGTCAAAATTACATTAGATTACATAAGAACTATGAAATTAGTAATATTTAATAAAAAAATAGACAACACAATAACAACAAAAACTTTGAAAAAAATATTATTCCTTCCGTATAAATATCATCATGATAGACCAGTTGGAGATATAATATCAAGATTAAATGATCTTACTTCAATTAAAGATTTTATATTTAAAGTTATTTTTTCATTTATAATTGATTGTTTCTTTTTATTAATTTTCATGGTATTAGTATTAAAAATTAATTATATCATATTTTACATGTTAGTATGTATTTCACTTACTTATCTCCTATTTCATATTATTTATAGAAAATCCATATTATCTAATACTATGATTTTAAAAGAAGCACAAGCAAATGTAAATTCATTATTGTTTGAGAGCGTAGTAGGAATTGATACAATTAAAAATTTATCAATTGAAAATAAAATTTATAAAAGATTTAAAAAAGAATACAATGATTTTCAGATAATAAATTCAAAATTAAATACAAAATATGCAAAACTAAATTTAATAAAAAATATGATAGAATCTTTAAGTCCAATAATATTAATTTATATAGGTATATGTTTATCTGAAAGAGAAATTATCCCATTTTCCAATTTGATTGCTCTTAATTCAATAATAATATATTATTTTATATCTTTAGAAAATGTTATTTCAATTGATATGACATTAATAAATGCAAAAGAATCATATAAAAGATTAAGTAGATTATTAAAAAATAAAGAAGAAAAAGATAAAGAAAAATTAGATATAAGATTTAGTCACAAAATAGATTTTAGCAATGTAATATTTTCATATAATGATGTTAATAATATAATTGAGAATGTAAATTTCAGTATTATTAAAAATACATCTGTATTTATTAAAGGAAAAAGTGGAACAGGCAAATCAACATTATTTAAATTATTAAATAAGCAATTAGATGTAAAAGATAATATGATATTTATTGATGGAATTGATATAAATAAAATTAGTAGAGAAGATATTAAAAATAATATTTGTTATGTATCACAAAATGAGTTTATATTTACAGGTAGTATACTTGATAATATTAAAATGTATAGTAATTTATCAAATGAAGAAATAACAAAAGCAGTTAAGGTTTCAAAACTAGATGAAGTATTAGAAAAAAGAAATATTAATTTAGATTATATATTAAAAGAGAATGGATGTAATTTATCAGGAGGAGAAAGACAGAAAATTTTAATTGCAAGATCTCTTTTAAGAAATAAAAATATCTTGATATTTGATGAAACAATGAATGAAATTGATTCTAAATGTGAAAAAGAAATAATAGAAAATATAAAAAAACATTATTGTATAACATTAATTTTAATTTCACATAAAGAAGATAATTCTAATCTATTTGATGAAATAATAGAATTTAATAAGAAAGGAAGCAGTATATGAGAAAATTAAGTACATTAGAAATGCTTAATACTAAAGCAGATGGATTGTCAGCTGGGGTAATAGCTGCAATAGCAGCAGGTATAGCATTTTTTGCAGGATTATTAGATGGATATACAAGGCCATATAAATGTAGATAAGGGGGTATAAAAAATGCAAAAATTAACTAACAACGAAATGCTTAAAATAACAGGAGGAGGCTCCGTATCTGGAACACTAATTAATGCCATATGGAATGGCGTAAAAGCATTTATAGACGTTGGAAGATATGCAGGTTCTGCAATAAGAAGAATGATAGATAAAAATCTATGTAGATATTAAAAAGAGAAAAAGAAATTATACAATAAGAGATTTATTAAATAAATCTCTTATTTTTTTATTAAAATATTTTTTACTTTAGAAAAAAAGTGATATAATATTATTAATGGTAAAGGAGTTGATATGTAAGTGAAAAAAAGAAGGTATAGAAAAAGAAAATCTAAAAATATATTTTTATGGTTTATTATAATTGCATTATTAGTATTATTAATATTTTTTATATATGATAATGTTAAAACAAAAAATAATAATACTGATAAAGAAGTGATAGAAAAAGAAGAAAGTAAAGAAGAAAAAAAGGAAGATGAACAGATAAATGATAAAGATACAGATATAGATAATGAAAATAAAGAACCTACAACTCCAGCAACAACTACAATTCCAAAAGAAGAGAAAAAGGAAAACAAAACACAAAACGAGTCAAAAAATTTAGATGTATCATCAATTGATTTAATTGGAAGTGAAGAAATTACCTTAAAAGTAGGCGATAAGTATGAAGAATTAGGCGCTAAAGCTTATAATAAAAATGGTGAAGATATATCAAGTAAAATTAAAATTGATTCAGCAGTTGATACTACAAAACCAGGAACATATACAGTTTCTTATTCAATTGGTAATTGGATAGTACTTAGATATGTAATTGTAAAGTAGAGGTGTATTTATATGAGAAAAAGATTTGTTTTTATATTAATACTAATTTTAAGTTTCTTTTGTATAGAAAATGTTAAAGCAGAAGAATTACAAACAATAAGTTATCAATCACATGTACAATATGATGGATGGCAAAATAATGTTAAGAATGGAGAATTATCTGGTACAACTAAAAGATCACTAAGACTAGAGGCAATAAAGATAACCTTATCAAGTGATTTAGTTGGTAATGTAGAATATCAAACTCATGTACAGTATGATGGATGGCAAGACTGGGTAAAAAATGGAGAATTAGCAGGAACAACCGGAAGATCACTAAGACTAGAAGCAATAAAAATTAAATTAACAGGTGAAATTGCAAATGATTATGATGTATATTATAGAGCACATGTACAATATGATGGATGGCAAGGTTGGGTAAAAAATGGAGAATTAGCAGGAACAACCGGAAGATCACTAAGACTAGAAGCAATTGAAATTAAATTGGTAAAAAAGACAAGTATTCCAATAATTGAATATTCTACTCATTTAAATAATGAATGGCAAAATTATGTAAGTAGTGGTACATCTGGAACAACAGGTCAAAAAACTTCAATTGATTCATATAAGATAAAATTAACTATGCCAGACTTCTTAACTGGTAATATAGAGTATCAATCATATGTTACTCCAACTGGTTGGGCAGGTAAAATTACAAATGATGGCGTATCAGGAGTTTTTGGAAAAAATATTGAAGCTATAAAAATAAATCTAACAGGTAATATATCAAAAGAATATGATATATATTATAGAGTGCATGTATCTAATATTGGCTGGATGGGATGGACTAAAAATGGTAAAGTAGCAGGTACAAATGGATATTTTAACCCAATAGAAGCAATAGAAGTAAAATTACTTATTAAAGATTCAGGAGAATTAAAAGAAGAAGCAAATTCTTATAAAGAAACAAGTAATACAGTTTCTTATCAGTCTCATGTACAATATCAAGGATGGCAAGAATATGTAAAAGATGGTGCAACATCAGGTACAACAGGAAAATCTCTTAGATTAGAATCTTTAAATATAAAACTAAATACTCCTCATCAAGGCGATATTTTATATAGAACATATGTAGCAAGAAAAGGATGGCAAGAATATGTTAAAAACGGAGTAGCATCAGGAACAACAGGACTTGGTAGAAATATTGAAGCTATTCAAATAAAATTAGAAGGAACAATACAAACATATTTTGACATATATTATAGAGTACATGTTTCTAGCATAGGATGGTTAGACTGGGCAAAAAATGATGAAAAAGCTGGAAGTGTTGGAAACGATACTCAAATAGAAGCAATACAAATTAAATTAGTTAAAAAAGGATTAAATGCTCCTGGAAGTACTACTAAAAAATATGTAACAGGTACTTGGAAAAATAATAATACAAATTATGTTTCATATCTTGGAACACTTGCAACAGGATTTAAATATATTGATGGTGTTAAATATTATTTCAACGATGAAGGTACTTTAATGATTAAAAATGCAAAAAAAGTAATAGACGTTTCATCTTATCAACATCAAATTGATTGGAATACAATAAAGAAAAATGAAGATGTAGATTCTGCTATTGTTAGAATTGGATGGGGTATGAGTTATACTGATGCTCCAGGAACTGATAGTTATTTTGATTATAATATTAAAAAATTAAAAGAACTAAATATACCATTTAGTGTATATATATATTCATATGCAAAAGTAGATTCTGCAGCTGTAAGTGAAGCAAATTTTGTAAATGATATGTTAAAAAAATATGGAATTCCTAAATCAACATTTGTTTGGTATGATGTTGAAAGAGCATATCCGCGTGAAACTTATGAAATAGTAGTTCCAACATTTATAAAAAGATTAAAATCACTTGGTTATAATAATGTTGGTGTTTATGGGAATTTAAATGCTCTTGATTCAGTAAATGGATATTTAAATAGTTCAGTAATAAAAAATAATCCAATATGGGTTGCACAATATTATAAAAAATTACAGTATCGTGGTGATTATAAAGGATGGCAATTTACATCTTCAGGATCTGTAGAAGGCGTTAGTGGTAATGTAGATATTAGTGTATTTAAATAATAAAAAAGAAGAGAAATATTCTCTTGTTTTTTATAAAAATTAAAAAAAATGTTGAAATAAATAATTTAGAGTGATATAATCAGTTTAGTAGAAATGAAGGGAGGGACGAAAATGACTAAAGTTGTGGTAAAAAATGGAAACGTTGATGGTGCTTTAAAGAAATTTAAACAAAAAGTAGCTAAAAGTGGAATCCCTTCAGAATGTAAAAAAAGAGAACATTACTCTAAACCAGGTATACAAAGAAGAGAAGCTAAAAAAGCAGGTATAAAAAATAGTAGAAAAAATCAAAATCGTGATAGAGATTAATATCATGATTTTTTTATTTAAAAAATATATAAAAATTTTATTTTTATTGTATAATATATATGGTGATTAATATGAAAGAAAGATTACAAAAAGATATGATTAGTGCTATGAAAGAGCACGATAAAACAAAATTAGATGCTATAAAATTATTAAAAGCAGCTATTCAAATGGAAGAAATTAATAATAAAACACAGTTAACTGATGAAAAAATAATGGAAATTATTGTTAAACAAATTAAAATGAGAAAAGATGCAATAGAAGATTTTAAAAAAGCAAAAAGAGATGATTTAATAAAAAAATATAATGAAGAAATTGATGTATTAAATAAGTATTTGCCAGAGCAATTAACAAAAGAAGAAATAGAAAAAATAATAGATGAAGCATTTGATAATATAAAACCAACATCAAAAAATGATATGGGAAAAATAATGAAAGAGATTTCTCCTAAATTAAAAGCAAGAGCAAATATGAAAATGGTTTCTGAAATTATTCAAGATAAATTATTAAATATATAAGAACTTCTTAAGTTCTTTTTTTTTCATATACTTAATTAGGTGATAGTTATGGGTATGATAAGAAGTACTTTAGACTATATCAAACAAGAAGAATTTAAAATAACTATTAAAATAAATCAAATTGATATAGAAAATTATGATAAACTTGGAATAATTGATGATAATCAAATGATAATATATAAAGGCAATTTAAAAATTAAAATAAAAGGTAAATCATTAACAATTAAAAAACTAATAAATAATGAAATTCTTATTATGGGAAATTATAGTGAAATATCATTTGAGGATAATAATGAATAGTTACTTATTTTTAAAAATAGAGGGAAGAAATATATCAAAATTTTTAACTAGATGCCATAAAAATAATATTGATATATTAAATAGTAATGTTATTTCATATAAAGAAATGATAATAAAAATTAAAAATGATGATTATGATAATCTTATGAAAATAAAAAGTATATATAAAGTAACTATAATAAAAAGTTCTGGATTTATAAAATTTAAAGAACTAATAAATAAGAATAAACATTTTATAATTATTTCAATTCTAGGTTTATTATTTTTAATATATTTATGTAATACAATATTTAAAGTAGATATAATAAGTAATAATAATATACTAAATAATAAAGTAAGAAAAGACTTAGAAAGTTATGGTATAGAAAAATATTCTTTAAAAAAATCATATAAAAAGATAACTAAAATAAAAGAAGAGTTATTAGATAAATATAAAGATGAAATAGAATGGATGGAAATAACTGATATAGGAACAAAATATGAAATAAAAATAGTAGAAAGAAAAAAGCCAAAAAAGGAAAAAAATAAAGAATATACCAATATAGTAGCAGCAAAATCAGGAGTTATAAAAAGAATATATGCAGAAGATGGAATGAAAGTAGTAGAAGAAAATACGTATGTTAATAAAGGTGAAATAATAATTAGTGGTGCGATTATGAAAGATGAAGATGTTAAATCATTTGTAGAAGCAAAAGGAAAAGTATATGCAGAGGTTTGGTATAACGTTAATATTGAATTTCCACTAAAATATACTGAAAAAAAATATACAAATAATTATAAAAAAACATTTTATATAAAATTAGGAAATAGATATATTGCTAAAAAGAATTATAAAAATTTTGATAGAAAAACTATTGTATCATTAAAAAATAAATTAATTCCCTTTGAAATAGGTATAGAAAAGCAAAGAGAAGTAAAAATAATTAATGATAAATATACAATTAATGAAGCAAAAACAAGAGCGATATTAAATGCTAAAGAAAAGATTTTACAATCACTTGATAAAGGAGAATATATTACTTCTCAAAAAACTTTGAATTTTTATGCAAAAGATAGTAAAATAATATTAGATATATTTTTTTCCTGCTATGAAGAAATTGGTGAAAAAGAAAAAATTATACCACAAATAAAATAGAAGGTGTATAAATGATACAAGAAACTCTTAGAAATGCAATAACTAATAATTGGCCTATGATATTTATTTTTACAATAGTTATAGTAACAATTAGAATAATGTATTTAGTTGTTCATAAAGAAAGATTTATATTATATAAAGAACTATTCTTACTATCATTTTTAATATATGCTATGTTGTTATTTTATGTAGTTACATTTCAAGATGTTAATTATGGAACTAATAATTTTGTACCATTTAAAGAAATATTTAGATATGAAATTGGATCTAGATTATTTATTAAAAATATACTTGGTAATATAATATTATTTATACCATTTGGTGTATTTGTATCTTATTTGATGAAAACAAGAAAAACATATCCAATTATTGTTATTTCTTTAATAACATCACTTGTAATTGAATATACACAGTTAAAAATAGGAAGAACATTTGATATAGATGATATACTATTAAATGTAATTGGTGGATTTTTAGGATTTTTAGTTTTTCTTATAACAGATGTACTTTCAGATCATGTACCTAAATTCTTTAAAACAGATACATTTAAAAATATAATGGCAATATTACTAGTAATAATATTACTTATGATATATAATAACTATTCATTATGGGGGATATTAAGATGAATAATATAGAAATATTTAATGAAACAAATGAAAAGATAGATGAAATAGTAGATTTAAAAGATTTTATAGATTATTCAGTTAAATATTTAAAAATTGATAATCCATATTTTAATATTATATTTATTGATAATGAAAAAATAAGACAGATAAATAAAGAATATAGAAATATTGATAAAGAAACTGATGTTATTAGTTTTGCATTAGAAGATGATAAAACATTTAATACAGATAAGTTTAGATTTTTAGGAGATATTTATATATCAATTGATAAAGCAAAAAGCCAAGCAAAAAATTATGGACATTCATTAAAAAGGGAAATATGCTTTTTATCAATACATGGCATTCTTCATTTACTAGGATATGATCATATGAATGAAGAAGATGAAAAAATTATGTTTAATTTACAAGAGGAGATATTAAGTAGTTATGGAATCAAAAGATAATTTAAAATTAAAAAAAAGAGGAATCAAAAGATTTTTAAGTAGTATTAAAAATTCAGTAAATGGACTTATTTATGCATATTTAAATGAACAAAGTTTAACACTTCATGCATTTATAACAGTATTTGTACTTGCTAGTGGTTTTTATTTTCACATATCAAAGATGCAATGGGCAATACTAGTTATAGTAATGACAATTATAATAGTTACAGAATTATTAAATACAGCAATAGAAGCAGTTGTTGATTTAGTTACAGATAAATATCATCCACTTGCTAAAGTCGCAAAAGATTGTGCATCAGCAGCAGCATTTGTCGCATCACTTCTAGCACTAGGTCTTTATTTATATGTATTTATACCAAAATTTATGGGATTGTTTTAAGGAGTAAATTATGAGAGAAAAATTAATAAAATTACTAGATAATTCATATAGTCCATATTCTAATTTTAAAGTAGCAGCTATACTTGTTACAAAAGATAAAAGAGAATTTAATGGAGTAAATGTAGAAAATGCATCTTATGGTGCATCAATTTGTGCAGAAAGAAGTGCAATAGTAAATGCTATAAGTAATGGATGTAAAAAAGATGATTTTGATAAATTATATATAATGGTTAGTGGTAATAAACTTAGTACATGCTGTTTTTTATGTAGACAAGTTATATCAGAGTTCTTTTCTTTAGATAGCCAGATAATATTACTAGATAAAAATAATAATGAAAAAATATATAAAGTATCAGAATTATGCCCATATCCATTTAATGAAGGAGATTTAAAGTAATGAAAGTAGGTTTTATATCAATTGTAGGAAGACCAAATGCAGGTAAATCAACTTTAATAAATTCAATAATTGGTAGTAAAATTGCAATTGTATCAGATAAAGCACATACTACTAGAAATAATATTCAAGGAATATATAATGATTCTGATTCACAATTAATATTTATTGATACTCCAGGTGTACATAAACCAAAACATAAACTTGGTAAATATATGAATAAACAAGTTTATTATTCTATTGAAGATGTTGATGTTATTTTATTTATGATAGATGCAAAAGAAGAATTTGGTAAAGGAGATATGTTTATTTTAAATAAACTAAAACAAACAAATGCAAATGTATTTCTTATATTAAATAAAATAGATAAGATAAAAAAAGAAGATTTATTTCCTATGATAGAAGAATATAGTAAATTATTTGATTTTAAAGAAATAATACCTATTTCGGCACTAAAAAAAGATAATATAAATGATTTAATAAACACTATAAAAAAATATTTAACTGATAAAGAAAAATATTTTGATGATGAATATTATACAGATAGAAGTATTAATTTTCTTACATCAGAACTTGTTAGAGAAAAAGTTCTAAGATTAACAAAAGAAGAAGTACCACATGCAGTAACATGTGTAGTAGAGAAATTTGAAGAAAATAAAAATTGTGTAAATATTAATGTACTTATTATTGTAGAGAGAGAAGGAATAAAAAAGATATTAGTTGGTCATAATGGTTCTATGATAAAACAAATTGGAATAGATGCAAGAAAAGATATAGAAGAGTTATTAGGTAAAAAAGTATATCTACAACTATTCGTAAAAGTAGTAAGTAATTGGAGAGAAAAAGAAAAATATCTAACAGAATTAGGCTTTAATGAATTTGAATAAAATTTGTTTGAATAAATTAAAATCAAATTACCATTATATAAATGGATGGTGATTGTAATGAATAGAAAAGATATATGGCAATTATTCAAATTAACAGGTAAAATAGAATATTTTTTAAAATATAAACAAATGATAGAAAAAGGAATTGATTATATTGGAAGTAGTGAAAGTAACGGGAATAATAGTTAATGAATCAAATTATAGTGAAACAAGTAAATTACTTAAAATAATTACAAAAGAATATGGCCTTATAAGCGTTATGGCAAAAGGTGCAAAAACACTAAAAAGTAAATTAAGATCAGTAACTACAAAACTAACATATGCAGAATTTCAAATATATTATAAAGAAAATAAAATATCTACATTAGTTTGTGCAGATATTATTGATCCGCTTATAAATATAAAAAGTGATTTACTAAAAATAAGTTATGCATCTTTTATATTAGAATTAACAGAGCAAGTTATGAAACAATGTAATGAAAAAGCTATATTTGACTTATTAGCAAATACAATATTAAAAATAGAAAATAATTATGATCCACTTGTAATTACAAATATACTAGAATTAAAATATTTAAGTTATTTAGGAGTAAAACCAGAACTTGATTCTTGCTCAGTATGCGGAAATACTAATGTATTAACAATATCTACTAATAAGGGTGGATTTGTATGTAAAAATTGTCATACTAATGAGAAAATAGTTAACCCAAAAACAATAAAAATATTAAGAATGCTTTATTATGTAGACATATCAAAAATAACAAAAGTAGATATATCTGATAATATAAAAGAAGAAATAGATAACTTTATAAATGAATATTATGATAGATATACAGGATTATATTTAAAGAGTAAGAAATTTTTAAAATCTATAAAAAATAGTTATATATAATCTTTTTTTATGTTATAATGATTTTGAAAGGGAGATTTTGGTATGAAAAAAAGTATTCACTATATGTCAGATTTTGCAGCTTTGTTTTTAGCAATCTATACAACAAAATTAGATCGTGATGATTGTAAAGTTTATTTATCAAGAAACTTTAAATCAATAATAAAATCAATAACTAGTTTAAAAAAATTTTCAAAATATTTAAAAAAATATAATTTATTGGATGATAATGGTGAATTTGATATTAATAAATTTATGAATGATGTTAAAATTTCATCTGTTAAAAAATTTTGGAGAGATGATTTTGTATACGATTTTGAAAAAGATTGTTTAGTTACCAAAATTGAAGATAAAAAAGCAGAGCAAGAAATAGAAAAATATGATGAAGATTCAGTAAAATTTGTAAAAATAATGGTTGATTATTATATTTTAGCAGATGAATACATAAAAAATAATGTTGATATTGAAAGTAAAATATTAGATTATATAAAATATTAAATTATATAAAATAAAAGCGATGACTAAGTGTGGAAACTTAAACAGCTATATAAATAAAGATGATTCTTTTATAAGAATAAGTAAGGTGGAACCGCGGGAAATACTCGTCCTTACGTTATAATAGAATTATCTTTTTTAATAAAAAGGAGAGTAAAATATGGAAAAATTAACAATGGAAAAAATTACAAATATTTCTAAACAATATGGATTTATATTTCAAGGTAGTGAAATATATGGAGGACTTGCAAATACTTGGGACTATGGACCATTAGGAGTTGAATTAAAAAATAATATTAAAAAAGCTTGGTGGAAAAGATTTATTGAAGAGAGTAATAATAGCTATGGACTTGATGCTGCTATATTAATGAATAGTGATGTTTGGGTTGCATCAGGACATGTATCTTCATTTTCTGATCCATTAATTGATTGTAAAAATTGTAAAACAAGACATAGAGCTGATAAACTAATTGAAGAATTTACAAATGGAGAAGAAACAGCAGATGGTTGGGATAATGAAAAATTAGAGAAATTTATTAAAGATAATAATATTGTATGTCCAAATTGTAAAGAGAGTAATTTTACAAGTATAAGACAATTTAATTTATTATTTGAAACTAATATGGGTGTTACAGAAGAAACAAAAAATAAAGTATATCTAAGAGGAGAAACAGCACAAGGTATATTTGTAAATTTCTTAAATGTACAAAGAACAATGAGAGCAAAAATTCCTTTTGGTATTGGTCAAATAGGTAAAGCATTTAGAAATGAGATAACACCTGGTAATTTTACATTTAGAACAAGAGAATTTGAACAAATGGAATATGAATTCTTTTGTAAACCAGGTGAAGATTTAAAATGGTTTGATTATTATCAAGAATTTGCACTTAAATTTTTAAAAGACTTAGGACTAAAAGAAGAAAATTTAAGACTTAGAAAACATAAAAAAGAAGAATTAGTATTTTATAGTAAAGCAACTACCGATATAGAATATAATTATCCTCATGGATGGGGAGAACTTTGGGGAATAGCAGATAGAACTGATTATGATTTAAGTGTTCATACAAATCATTCTAATACAGATTTAGTGTATTTAGATCCAGAAACAAATGAAAAATATACACCATATGTAATAGAACCATCTGTTGGATGTGATAGACTTACATTAGCAGTTTTATGTGATTCATATGATGAAGAAACATTAGAAGATGGTACAACAAGAGAAGTTATGAGATTTAATCCAAAAATAGCGCCATATAAAGTTGCAATATTACCATTAGTTAAAAAGTTTCATAAAGAAAAGGCAGAAGAATTATATCAAAAATTAAGTAAACATTTTATGTGTACATATGATGAAACAGGTAATATTGGTAAAAGATATAGAAGAGAAGATGTAATAGGAACTCCTTATTGTATTACTATAGATGATGATACAATTAATAATAATACAGTAACAATAAGAGACAGAGATACTATGAAACAAATAACATTAAATATAGATGAAATAGTAGATTACATAAATGATAAAATTAGATATGATTAAAAAGGTCAAATTGACTTTTTTTAATTTAAATATATATTAAACAAACAAAAAAATATTGCTGTAATATAGGAGAATCACATAATATTGATATAGTTAGTAAACCTACAATAGTAAGAACTTATAAATATGTACCACTAAGTAAAAAATAGGAATTTTTTCCTATTTTTTATATATTGTTCACTTATTTAACACAAATTTTAAAAAATGTATTTAATTTTATTTACTTTTATGTTAAAATTAAAAGTAGTTATAATAGTTTGGAGGAATAATAATGGGTATGTTAGATAAGATTTTAGGAAAAGAAATAACTGGAGGAGAAATAACAGAAGATGAATATTATTCTCTTGGTATTGATGAAGCATACAAAGATTCAAATAGCGAAGGAAATAAAATGATTCTTTTAGAGCCAAGAGCATATTCTGAAAGTCAACAAATCGCAGATCATTTAAAAAAGAGAAATACTGTAGTTGTTAACTTAAAAAGAGTAACACCAGAACAAGCAAAAAGAATTGTAGATTTCCTAAGTGGTACATTATATGCGATTGGTGGAGATTTACAAAAACTTGGTACTGGAATATTCTTATGTACACCAAAAAATATAAATGTACAAGGTAAAATCACTGAAGAAGAAGATAAACCTAAACGTACAAAAAATGATGATTTAGAATTTTAGTATAGACAAAAATTATTTTAAGTGTTATCATATAACACATAGTTTTGAGGTGATTTATAATGAAAACATTTAGTAGAACACTTCATGGCTATAATCCAGATGAGGTTAATAAATTTCTTGATGAAATAATATCGCAAGTAGAAAAGATAATTGAATCAAATAAACAAAAAACTAAAGAGATAGAAAAATTGCAAGAAGAATTATCTAAAATAAAACCAGATGAAGATTCAATCAGAAAAGCAAAGAAATTTGATGAATTATCATCAACTTTGAATAAGGCAATCGTTATGGCAGAAGAAACAGGTGAGCATATAAGAAGAGTTGCCCGTGAGGAACGCGATTTAATGCTGGAAGAAGCTAAAAAGAATGCAAGTATTATTGTTTCTGATGCGCTTAGAAGATCTGAAAAGATTGAATATGAAAGTGCACTACTAAAAAAGAATATAGAAATTTTTAAAAGAAAATTAAGAGCCAATTTAGAAGAACAACTTAAAATGGTAGATGATATTGAAAATATAAAATAGAAGATAGAGACGGATATTTATTAAAATATTTACAGAGAATTGTCATTATGCTGAGAGACATAATATTTATAAATATTAGATCACTCTTGATATTTTTAACTGAAAGTAATTAGGTTAAAACGTATAATATGCGTTAAATATATAAAGTGCATAGAAATATCTATGAAGTAAGGTGGTACCGCGATTAATCGTCCTTACATCATAGATATTTTTATTTTGAAAGGAAGTATAATATGTTTTTTAGTTTAATACTATTAATAGTAGGATTTGTAATTCTAATAAAAGGTGCAGATATATTTGTAGATGGCTCATCAAATGCTGCTAGAAATTTAAAAATACCAAAAATGGTAATAGGACTTACTATAGTAGCTTTTGGTACTAGTGCTCCTGAACTTGCAGTATCTATAAAAGCAGTTATGTCTGGTAATTCAGATATAGTACTAGGTAATGTTGTTGGTAGTAATATTTTAAATATATTACTAATACTTGGTTTATCTAGTTTATTTTCACAAATGAAAGTAAAAGATAATACAGTAGAAAAAGAAATACCACTTACAATATTATTTTCATCATTACTTATGGTTCTAGCATTTGATAATATGTTTGATAAAAATATATTAAATGTAATAACTAGAACTGATGGTATTGTAATATTATTATTCTTTATTATATTTGTATATTATTTATTTTCTGTTATGAAAAAAGGAAATAAAGAAGAGAATGATAAACCAAAATATAATATATTTAAGTCAATTATACTTATTATAATTGGACTAATATCAATTGTAATAGGAAGTAATTTAGTAGTTGATAATGCAGTAGCTATTGCTAAAATTTTAAATGTATCAGAAAAAATGATATCACTTACTATAGTAGCTTTTGGTACATCGCTTCCAGAACTTGTTACTAGTATTCAAGCATCAAGAAAAGGAGAAAATGATATAGCAATTGGTAATATTATAGGTAGTAATATATTTAATATAGGAATTGTAATAGGAATACCAGCAGCATTAATAGGTAATATAAGTGTAGGAGCATTTAACTATATTGATATGTTTACAATGATATTATCAGCAATATTATTATTTGCTTTAACATTCAAAAAAAGAAAAATGCAATCAAAAGAAGGAATAATTATGCTAATTTTATTTGTAGTTTATTATTCTTACGTAATTATAGGAGGTTAATAACATGAAAATATTTGAAAGTTTAAAAAAAGAAGATAATATTAAGCTAGAAAGAGAAATTTTATCAAGATGGGATAAAATAGATATTTTAAATAAAACAATAGATAATAGAAAAAATAATAAGGATTTTGTTTTTTATGATGGACCTGCAACTGCAAATGGAAAACCAGGAATTCATCATATGGTTGCAAAAGAATTAAAAGATACATTTTGTAAATATAAAACTATGAAAGGATATAGAGTCTTAAGAAAAGTAGGTTGGGATACTCATGGTCTTCCAGTTGAAGTTAATGTAGAAAAACAATTAGGTTTCTCAGGAAAAAAAGATATAGAAAATTATGGTATAGAAAAGTTTAATAAAAAATGTCGTGAAAGTGTTTTTGAAAATGAAGAAGCATTTAGATTATTAACTAGAGAAATGGGACAATTTATAGATATTGAACATCCATATATTACATATGATAATAATTATATTGAAACTGAATGGTGGATACTTAAAAAATACTATGATGCAGGACTTTTATATAATGGTTATAAAATTACTCCATATTGTCCAAGATGTGGTACTAGTTTATCTTCACATGAGGTTGCTCAAGAATATAAAGAGGTTAGTGTAAATACAGTAACAGTACCATTTAAAGTAAAAAATGAAGAAAATACATATATACTTGTATGGACAACAACTCCTTGGACTTTAATTGCTAATGTTGCAGCATGTGTAAATCCAAATTATACATATATAAAGGTTAAATCAAAAGGATATAACTTTATAGTATGTGAAACACTTGCTAATAAAATATTTGGTGAAGAATATGAAGTAATTTCTAAAATGAAAGGAAAAGAACTTGAAGGATTAGAATATGAGCAATTTTTACCATTTGTAAATACTGATAAAAAAGCATTTTACGTTGTATGCGCTGATTATGTAACTGATGAAGATGGTACTGGTATAGTACATATAGCACCTGCTTTTGGTCAAGATGATTATGAAGTTGGGCAAAAATATGATTTACCAATTATTAATCCAGTAGGAGAAGATGGAAAATATAAAGAGGGTCCTTGGAGTGGAAGATTAGTTGTTGATCCAGAACTTGAAATTGATATAATTAAATATTTAGCAGAAAATGATAAATTATTTAAAAAACAAAAAATACTACATAACTATCCACATTGCTGGAGATGTAAAACTCCACTTATCTATTATTCAAAACCTTCTTGGTATATTAAGACAACTGCATATAAAGATAAAATTATAAGTGAAAATAAAAAGATTAAATGGCATCCTAGTTATGTAGGAGAAAAAAGATTTGGAAACTGGCTTGAAAATATGATAGATTGGGGTATAAGCAGAAATAGATATTGGGGAACTCCATTACCTATATGGACTTGTAAATGCGGTCATATTCATACTATTGGTTCAATAGAAGAATTAAAGAAATTATCAATAGAAAAAATAAATGACGAAGAACTTGATCTTCATAGACCATATGTCGATAATATACATATAAAATGTGAAAAATGTAATGAAATAATGAGTAGAGTACCTGATGTATTAGATTGCTGGTTTGATTCAGGATCAATGCCTTATGCACAATATCACTATCCATTTGAAAATAAAGAATTATTTGAGAGTCAATTTCCAGCAGATTTTATAGCAGAAGGAGTAGATCAAACAAGAGGATGGTTTTATACTTTATTAGTTATATCAACATTTGTTAGTGGTAAATCATCATATAAAAATGTACTTGTTAATGATTTATTATTAGATAAAAATGGTCAAAAGATGCATAAAAGTAGAGGTAATGCAATAGAACCATTTGGAATAATTAATAAATATGGTGCGGATGCGGTAAGATGGTATATTCCATCTGTATCACCAGTATGGCAACCTATTAAATTTGATGAAGATGGTGTTAAAGATGTTAATTCTAAATTCTTAAATACACTTAAAAATACATATACATTTTTTGAAATATATGCTAATACAGATAATGTTGATCCAAGAAAATTTAATGTTAAATATGAAGAATTAGAAGAAATAGATAAATGGTTATTATCAAAATATAATAAACTTATTAAATATGTAACAGAATCATTTGAAGAATATGATCTAAATAAAGTAGTTAAGAAAATAAATATTTTCTTAAATGAAGATTTATCAAATTGGTATATAAGAAGAAATAGAAGAAGATTCTGGGGTTCAACTTTAGATATCAGTAAAAAAGCAGTATATAAAACAACTTATGATGTTCTTGTAGGATTATGTAAATTATGCGCACCAATAACTCCATTTATAACTGATGAAATATATATAAAGTTAACTAAAAACGAATCAGTTCATTTAGAAGATTATCCAGTATGTGATGAAAATATGATAAATGAAGAAATAGAAAATAAAATGGATCTAGTTAGAGATTTAATATCACTTGGTAGAAATGCAAGAGAAGAAGCAAAAATTAAAGTTAGACAACCAATAAGTAAAATAATACTTGATGGTAAAAATAAAGATATTATTGGTGATTTAACTGAACTTATAAAAGAAGAACTAAATGTAAAAGATGTAACATATGAAGATGATTTATCTAAATATATGAATTATGAAATAAAACCTAATTTTAAAGTATGTGGTGCATTACTTGGTTCAAAAATGAATGATTATATTAAACTATTAAATAATCTAAATAAAGACCAAATTAATGAATTAATAAACCAAAATGATATTATATGTGATTTTGATGGTGATAAACTACAAATAACTAAAGATATGATAGATATAAGAATAAAATCAAAAGATGGTTTTGATGCTGCTATGGAAAATAATAATTTTATAATACTAGATACTACATTAACGGATGATTTAATAGATGAGGGAATAGCAAGAGAATTAGTATCAAAAGTACAAAATCTAAGAAAACTTGAAAATTTTGATGTAGCAGATAGAATTAAACTATTATATAGTGGAGATATAGAAAATATAATTTCTACTTATGAAGATTATATTAAAAAAGAAACTTTATCAAAAGAAATAATAAAATCAGATAATTTAACAGAAGAATTTGATTTAAATGGAAAAATTGTTAAATTAAAAGTAGAAAATGATAAATAAAGTATTTATTTGATTAAATACTTTATTTTCTTCATTAAAAATTAATAATTGAATAATATAATTATGTAGAGTATAAAAATTTAATTTGTCGAATATTGTCGATTTAGTTGACAGCAAATTAAAAATATGATATCATCTATGTCGTTGCCTGTTTAAAAAGGAGGTTTAATTATGGAAAATTATAAAATGGAAATATATAAAATAAAAAACCGTATAGTTGGTTTAAAACAAAAGTCATTAGGGCGTGGTTTAACTGATTCTGAATGTATGGAAATAAGAGAATTAAGAACTAGACTTAATGATTTAGAACAATCACAAAGAGAATATATAAATAATATTACAGATCCAGATGCAAAAAGATATGCTAATGCAATGATGTATTAATTAAATTATTATTGTAAATTAACTGATATTATATTTGTAATAAGAGAGTTATCTGTCTTAAATTGATAATTCAAAAGTAAGTAAAATAAAAACAAGTACAAGTATATAAGATAAAAAAATTTAAATAAGTTTATAAAAACGACAATATTTATAAGTCGTTTTTTTTATACTTAAGATGGTGAAGAAAAATGAAAGTATATATTGATCTTATACTAGTAACAAATTTCTTATTTGATTTTATTATACTTATTTCTAGTTCAATAATACTTAAAAGAAATACTAAGATAATAAGAATAGTATTTGGCGCACTATTTGGTAGTTTAACAATGCTTTCTTTATTTATAAGATTTAATACTATAAGTTTATTTTTCTTCAAATTATTTGTTAGCATGGTAATGATATTTATTACATTTGGTTATAAAAATTATAAATATTTTTTTAAAAATTTATATTATTTATATATGGTTAGTATTATACTTGGAGGAATACTTTATTTTGTTAATATTCAGTTTTCATATAAAAATAATGGTCTTTTATTTGTTATTAATGGTTTTAGTTTAAATATAGTTGTTGGAATAATATTATCAATTATAATACTATATAAATATATAAAAAATATTAAATTACTTAAAACTAATTATAATAAATATTATAAAATTAACATATATTTAAAAAATGGAAAAGTATTTACATTTAATGCATTTTTAGATACAGGAAATAAATTAGTTGATCCATATAAAAAATGGCCAATTATTATAGTAAATGAAGATAAGATTAAAACTGAAGATAAAATATTATTAGTTCCGTATCATACAGTAAATAATGAAGGGTTATTAAAATGTATTAAACCAAGTAGGGTTTATATAGAAGATATTGGATATAAGAATAAGGTTTTTATAGGTTTATCTAATATTAATATAGATGGAGTAGATTGTATATTAAATGAAAGATTATTGGAGGGATAGATATGATTAAAATTATTAAGTTATTATTAGGAAAGTTATTTTATAAGTATAATGAATTATTTTTTGTAGGTAGTACTGATATATTACCTGAACCATTATCAAAAGAAGAAGAAGAAAAATATGTTGAATTATTTCAAAATGGAGATATGAAAGCAAAAGATAAATTAATTGAACATAATTTAAGATTAGTTGTTTATTTATCAAAAAAGTATGAAAATACAAAAGTAGATTTAGAAGATTTAGTATCGATAGGTACAATAGGATTAATAAAAGGAATAAATACATATAAAAATGATAAAAATATAAAACTTGCGACTTATGCATCTAGATGTATAGATAATGAAATATTAATGTATTTAAGAAAAAATAAAAAAAGAAAAGCAGATGTTTCTTTAGATGAGTCTTTAAGTTTTGATTCAGAGGGAAATGAACTTCATTTAGAAGATATATTAGGTACTGAATCTGATATAGTAACAAAAGATTTAGAAGAAAATGATATGAGAAAAATAATGTTAAAAGAAATAGGTAAGCTTCCAGAAAGAGATAAACAAATAATGGTACTTAGATATGGACTTAATAATAATGATGAATTAACTCAAAAAGAAGTAGCAGAACTTCTTGGTATATCACAATCATATATATCTAGAATAGAGAAGAAAGTAATAAATAAAATAAGTAATATTATAAAAATATAAAGTAAATAATTATATATTATTTATTTTTTTGTTTTATATATTTAATTTAATGATATAATTATATTGCAGGAGGATTACTATGCTTAAATTAAAAAATATAAAAAAGAGTTATGAAGTTGCATCTTTTAAACAAGTTGTACTTAATAATATATCTATAAATTTTAGAGATAAGGAATTTGTATCTATATTAGGTCCATCAGGTAGTGGTAAGACTACTTTACTTAATATAATAGGAGGTCTTGATAGATATGATTCAGGGAATCTTATAATAAATGGTAAATCAACAAAACATTTTAAAAATAGAGAATTAGATGCATATAGAAATAATACTATTGGTTTTATTTTTCAAAGTTATAATTTAATTAATCATATGTCTATATTAAGTAATGTTGAATTATGTATGACATTAAGTGGTGTATCAAAAAAAGAAAGAAAACAAAGAGCAATATCTGCACTATCTAAAGTAGGTTTAAAAGATCATATTCATAAAAAACCAAATCAATTATCAGGTGGACAAATGCAAAGGGTTGCGATAGCAAGAGCACTTGTTAATAATCCTGATATAATATTAGCAGATGAACCAACAGGAGCACTTGATTCAAAGACAAGTACTCAGATAATGGAATTAATTAAAGAAATTGCTAAAGATAAATTAGTAATAATGGTTACTCATAATGAAGAATTAGCAAAAAAATACTCAAGTAGAATTATAACTTTAAAAGATGGAGAAATGTTAGATGATACAAATCCATATAATCAAGAAGATAAAAAAGAAGAATATAAGTTAAATAAAACATCTATGAATTTTTTTACAGCATTAAATCTATCATTTAATAATATTTTAACAAAAAAGGGTAGAACTCTTCTTACTGCATTTGCATCAAGTATAGGTATAATGGGAATCGCACTTATATTATCTTTATCAAATGGATTTAAAATACAAATAGATAAATTTGAAAAAGATACATTATCACAAGCACCAATTGTAGTTAGTAAGCAAACAATGGATGTATCAAAAAGTGTAGTTAATAAAGATAGTGAAAATTTAAAAAAATATACATCTAAAAAGAAAGTATATAAATTAGAAACAATAGAAAGTTTAGTTCATGAAAATAAAATTACATATGAATATATGTCTTATATTGAAAATATAGATGAAAACTTAATAGGAGGATTATCATATATAAGAGAAACTAATTTTAATATATTAACTAAAGTAGATGGAGAAGCAAAAATTATTGAAACAAAAAATATATTAACTCAAATGCCATCATTATTAGATGGAAGTATATCAAATATTATTACTGATAATTTTGATGTAATACAAGGAAATATTACAAATAATAAAGAAGATTTATTCTTATTAGTTGATGAAAAAAATAGAGTATCAGAAGGGGTATTAAAAAGTCTTGGATTTACTGATGAAGATGAAATAGATTTTAGTGATATAGTTGGTAAAGAATTTAAGTTAATACTAAATAATGATTTTTATAAAAAATCAAATCAAAATTATGTTCAAAATTATGATTATAATAATTTATATGATAATAAAAATGCATTAACTTTAAAGATAAGTGCAGTTATAAGAGGAAAAAAGGATAGTGATTTTGCTAAATTATCTGGTACTGGAATTATATATAATAAATCACTTATAGATTATGTTATTGAAAATAATACTAATTCATCTATAGTAAAAGATCAAATTGATTCTAATTATAATGTTCTAACATTAGAAAAATTTACTGATAAATCATCAGTATCTAAAGATCAAATACTTGCATATTTAGGATATAAATCACCAGCATATTTAATTCAAATATATCCTAAAGATTTTGATTCAAAAGATAAGGTATTATCTTATTTAGATAAATATAATAAAAATAAAGAAGAAAAAGATAAATTATTATATTTAGATCAAGCAGAATTAATAACACAAATGTCAGGAAGTATAATGGACGCAATTACAATTGTCTTAATTGCATTTTCTGCAATATCATTAGTTGTATCAACTATAATGATTGGTATAATAATATATATTTCTGTACTTGAAAGAACAAAAGAAATAGGAATATTAAGAGCAATAGGTGCTAGAAAAAAAGATATAACAAGGGTATTTAATGCAGAAACATTTATAATTGGTTTAACATCTGGACTAATTGGAATATTATGTGCTAATATATTAATTGTTCCGATTAATAAGATAATATATAAATTATCAGATTTAAATAATGTTGCTAAATTAAATGTAGTTCATGCTATTATATTAGTAATAATAAGTATAATTTTAACTACTATTGGGGGATTATTACCTGCTAAAATGGCTAGTAAAAAAGATCCAGTAGAAGCACTAAAAACAGAATAGAGGTATAAAAATGAGCAGTATTTTAGAATCACATTTTAGTGAATTAATTAAACTTGATATGGCATATTATAAACTATATAAAATTATAATAAAAAATTATTTAAAAAATAAAAATGGTATTGATAATATAACTGATGAAGAATTACGTAAATTTGTTTATGATGAATATGATAGATATTATAATGAAGAAGAAAAAAAGAAGAAAAATGAAGAATTTAAAAATAATTTAGTTCATTTTAACGAAGATGATTTTTCAAAGATACCAGAATTAACAAGTAAAATATATCTAAGTACTTTAAAATTAACTACAGTTAGTAGTGATAAATTAAATGAATTATTTAATCCAGCAACATATTTTGAAGATTACTTTAAATGTATAGAAAAATTATACTTAGGTTTTAATTTAAAAGGTACTAAGGATGAACCATTTAAGTTTACATTATCTTATGAAAAAAAATAATTATTTTGAATAAATTTCTCTCTTTAACTCAAAATGTAGTTGAAGGGAGATTTTTTATGTCAAAACATAAAGTAGAAATTACAGGAATAAATACAGCTAATTTAAAAGTATTAAAAACTGATGAGATGATAGAATTATTCAAAAGATTAAAAAATGGTGATAAAAGTGCTAAAAAAGAATTAAGTGAGGGTAATTTAAAATTAGTTTTAAGTACACTTAAGAATTTTACAAATAGATGTGATAATATGGATGATTTGTTTCAAGTTGGATGTATTGGACTTATGAAAGCAATAGATAATTTTGATTTAAAATTTAATGTTAAATTTTCTACATATGCAGTACCAATGATAATTGGAGAGGTTAAAAGATATTTAAGAGATAATAGTATTATTAGAGTATCAAGAAGTTTAAAAGATATTGCATATAAAACTCTTAAGTTAAAAGAACAAATATTTATGGAAACAGGAAAAGAACCATCAATTGAAGAATTATCTAAGAAACTAGGTTTTGATGAGGTGGATATATTATGCGCACTTGATGCGACTAAAAGTACTATAAGTGTATTTGAACCAATATATAATGATGGTGGAGAAACTATATATTTATTTGATCAAATTGAAAATAAATCAGAATCAAGTAATAATTGGAATGATAAATTGCTTTTACAAAATGCAATTAGTAAATTAAAAACAAAAGAACAATTTATATTAATTCAAAGATTTATTATGGGTATGACACAAATGGAAATAAGTGATGAACTTGGAATAAGCCAAGCACAGGTATCTAGAATAGAAAAAAATGCAATAAATAATGTAAAGAAGCTTGTTAAGTAATTTGCATTTTTTTTCATTTTGTGGTATTATCTTAACGTTTGTGCGTGAAAAAAAGAGGTGATTTATATGTTTAAATTAGTTAAGGATAATAAAAATATAAAAAATGTTAATATTACATCTTCTGAGGTAATGTATAAAATAGTTGATACTGCTAAAATTACAATTTTATCTTCAATGCTTGGATTATCACTTATTTCTATGTATGAAAATAAATTAGCTGGTCTTACACAAAAGCCACAAAGTATTATAAGTGATAGTTTAGAAGATAATAAAATTACTCTTACATATAATGGAATGATATATAATTACTGTAAAAGTTTAGTAGAAAAATATGCATATGTATTTAATTTAAAAGATGATGCAGTATCAAATGTTATAAAACAAAATATTGATTTAATTTCGGAAGAAGAATTAAAAAGTACTAATAACATAATGGGTAATGATAAAAATTATGATTCTTATGATATACAAGTTATTCTTATTGCAAAAGACTTACTTAAAAATCCAGGAAAATATGGATATAAAAGTGAAGATATTATGCTTAAAGAAGATGAAAAAAAAGAGTCTAATCTTACAATAAGACAATTAGTATATAAATATGCTGATGCATTTAATTTAGATAGAGATATAATGCTTGCAATACCATGTGCTGAATCAGGATGGTTTAAAGCAAAAATTGCAACTAAGAAAAATAATCCATATTCATATAGAGGTGTTCCATCATTTAATACATTTGATACTATTGAAAGAGGTATATTAGAAGGTGAACTTAATTTAAAATTAAATTATTTTGATAAAGGATTAACTACAATTGAATCATTCGCAAGTATATATTGTCCAGATGGAACAAGTCATTGGTTAAGTTTAGTAAATGGTGCAAAAAATGATTTAGAAAATGGTAAAAAATTATATGACGAAGAAAGTAAATCATTAGTAATGAGAGGTAATAATAATGCCAATTAGATATGCAGGATACCATAATGCAGTTCAAGATAATATATATTTTGATTTTTATACAGATATGGTTAATAATAAAGATTTACCTGAAAAAGAATTTTTTAAATATATAGAAGATAAATATAACCTAAAAAGATTTGATCATATATATTTAAAAGTAGAAACAATGGAAGAAACAGTATCATCTTATAAAGCAGAAAAATTAAGAACAATTATTGAATACAAAAAAGCATGTTTAAATAATGATATTGCTAAAATAAATGAATTAAAAGATGCATTTGATAGTATAAAAAAAGAAGAATCTGATACTACAGTCATGTTAAAAAAGAATAAACCATTTGTGCCAAATATAAAAAAACGAGAAAAGAATTCTAATCTTTCAGATGAACAATTATACTTAAAAAGTAGAAGACTTTCGTGTCATGAAAAAAATATTGATATAAATAGAGTACTTAATTATATTATTGAGAAAAATGAAATAAAAACTATAAATAAAAAAGATTTAGATGATTTAAGAAAAGTTATAAAATTTTTTATAAAAAATTTAGAGATAAATTATGGAGAATTACTACTTTGTCAATATATTGTTACTACAAGAAAAGAAGAACTTAATTCATTAGATAAAAGAATTAAAACTAAAGAAAAAACTTTAATAAATATTATTTATAAATATGAAGAAGAAAAAGATGAAATTAAAAAAGTATTAGAAAAATTTTATCAAGAAAAAGATAAATTAATAGATATGATTGATTCATATGGTAATACTGCTAAAAATATATATATTAAAGGTGAAGAATCATTAAAAGATCATATAGCTAATAATCTTGGACGTTTATGTACTTGGAAAGTAAAAAAATTAGAAGTATATATAAAATTATATAAAAAAGTATTAGATTATATAGATACATTTATTAAAACTTTAGAAAATAAAGATGATATTGGAAAAATAAGTACAATAGCTTTTGAAATTGATGATGAATTTATAATAGAAATATTAAATGATATTCATAATTTTATAATTGGATATAGAGATGTTTCAAAAACTATTGTATCTGATAAAAAATTATGTAAGATTAAAGATGATTATATTAAAAAATTATATATAGATTAACATTTGTTAATCTTTTTTTTCATATAATTTTATAAAAGAAGGTGTATATTCTTTGAGATTATCTGAAATACAAAATAAAGATGTTATTAATATTAATACAGGTATAAAGATAGGTAATATAGTAGATATTAAAGTTAATAGTGAATCAGGTAAAATAGAATCACTTATATTAGAAAAGAAAAAATTTTCATCTTTTTTTTCAAGTCAAGATGAGGTTGAAATATATTGGACACAAATAAATAAAATAGGTGAAGATGTTATTTTAGTAGAAACTTTACTTAGATAGTGATATAATGATTATATTAGGAGGAAGTAAGATGAGTAAAGAAAAGAAAAATTTATTAATTGCTAGTATATTTATGATTATATATGTATTATTTAATTTTGTTTATTTAACAAAAAGTGGAAGTATTATAAGCAAAAATATGATGGATAATATTATCAATATATTTATATTTGCTTCATCAATAATAGGTATAATATATTATATAGTATTAACAAAAAAAGATATTGATTTAAATAATCATAGTAAAGGAATATTATTTTTTGCTATTATATTTTTAATATATAATGTAATATCTGGTATATTTGGATTTATTGTATATGCAACACTTGATAGTAAAAAGAAATTAAAAAGAGAATTACCAGAAATAAAAATAGATAATTCAAATAAATGGATATGTTTAATATCATTAATATTTTGTTTATTTTTAATGTTTCTAATGCCTAATTATTTTGGAAATATTCAAGTTATATTAACTTATATAATTATATTTAGTTTAATGATTATTTTATTTAGAAAACAATTAGTTAGTAGTTTTAAATTATTTAAAGAATACTTTAGAGAATATAATTCTCTTGTTATAAAAACATGGTTAAAATCACTTCTTACAATAGCTATAATTGGTATAATAATTCAGCTTATAACAAATGTAGATAATGCAACTAATCAAGAAAATCTAAATGAAATGTTTAATAATCTTCCAATATTAGTAGCAATGTTATCAATGATATATGCACCAATTGTTGAAGAATTAATGTTTAGAGGAGTATTTAGAAAATTTATAAATAAAAAATATTTATTTATATTAATAAGTGGTATTTCATTTGGTGCACTTCATGTAATTGATGATTTTCAAAGTATATCAGAATTATTATATATAGTTTTATATTCTGCACTAGGTATTTATTTAGCATCCTTGTATTATAAGACTAATAATGTATGGACAAATATATATTTTCATTTTCTTCAAAATACACTTGGTGTAATAGGAATGTTATTATTGAAATTATTAGGATAAAATTAAGTAGAAATACTTAATTTTTTTAATAAAAAAATTCAAGAAATCCTTGAATTTAATATAATTCTTTTTTTAATAAGTCAATATTTTCATACATTATACTAATATAATCTTTATTATCTGATTTATCAGAATTAGATATTGTATTTAATGTATCTAATTCAAGTACTGTAGTAGTTGGATAAGATTTTAATATATCATTTATACTATCAGTGCTTGCATTTCCTTTTTTAGCAAATATATAACTAACAGTTTTATTAGCAATTAATTTTTTAGCATCAGATAAATCTTTATCACTAGCGGTATTCTTATCAATAGATATTATTTCAAATCCATATTTTTCTAAGAATTTAAAATCATTATCACTTATAATAATTGCTTTACTATTTGCATTTTGAACCATTTCTTTCATTTCAGCATCTATTGTAGATATTTGTAATTTTAAATTATTATAATTTTCATCTATCTCTTTTTGAAGATAACTACTTGTTATATATTCTTTAAGACCATTTTTTATATTTTGAGCTATTGTAAGTATATTAGATGGATTAATCCATATTTCATCCATAGAATTTGTATATTCAATTCTTGCTGTAGAATCAATAATTTTTAAATTCTTATTACTATTAATCATATCAACAATATAATCTTTTTCTCTTCCAAGACCATTATATACAATTAAGTTACCTTGACCAAAGTCCTTAACTTGTTTTTTAGTAAGCTTATAATCATATGGATTAGTATCATTAGGATACATACTTATTATATTTGAATGTTCACCATATAATTTTTCAGTTACATATTCAATAGGATATATACTAGTATATACAGTTATATCTTCCATTGAATCTTTGTTTAGACAACCACTTAATGCTATAATGCATAAAGTTAAAAATAATAATTTTAATAATTTTTTCATTTTTTTCTCCTTTTTGGCACTGGATCATAACCAAAAGATCCATAAGGCCTACATTTTAATAATCTTTTTATAGTTAAATAAGTTCCATAAAAAAATCCATATTCACCATATGCTTCTATAGCATACAAAGAACAAGTTGGTGTAAATCTACAAGCGTTATGAATATTACTAGGGATTTTTCTATATAATTTTATCAAAAAAATCATTAGATGTTTCATACTATCACCAAACTAATTTTACCATAAAAATTAAATTTATAATAGAGTAATAATAAAATTAGTGTCAATTAAGTAAATTATTAATATAAGCAAAATAAATATACAATTTTTATTTTAAATATGTTAAAATTATTGTAGGTGGTTATTATGTTAGAAAAATATAATATAGATTTAAATAATGAACTAATTGTAAGAGCATTTACGCATTCTTCTTATGTTAATGAAAAAAAAGAGGGAGAAGACTATGAAAGATTAGAGTTTTTAGGTGATAAAGTCTTAGATTTTGTTATAAGTGAATATTTATATACTAGTGAACATTTAAAAGAAGGTGAAATGACTAAAATAAGAGCAAGTTATGTATGTGAAAATGCTTTATTTGAATATTCTAAAAAACTTGGTTTTAGTAATTACTTAAGATTAGGTAAAGGAGAAGAAGCAAATGGAGGAAGAGAAAGAAAAGCAATATTAGCGGATGTATTTGAAGCCTTTTTAGCAGCAGTTTATTTAATATATGGTCTTACTAAAGCAAAAGAAATAATATATGATATTGTTGTAAAAGCAATAGAAAATAAAGAAGATTATTTTCTAAATGATTATAAATCAATACTTCAAGAATTAGTACAAACAGATAAATTAGGTGCAGTATATGAAGTAGTAGATGAAAGTGGTCCAGCACATAATAGAACATTTAAAGTAGTAGTTAAAGTAAATGATATTATTTTAGGAGAGGGTGTATCAAAAAGTAAAAAAGAAGCAGAACAAGAAGCTGCTAAAGATGCACTTAGTAAGCAAGCAAAACTTATTTAATATACAAAAATATGTAAAGTTATTGTAAGAATAACTTTTTTTATTTACATTTTATAAATTAAATATATATAATGATTATAGTAATAGGAGGAATTTTTATGAATGAAAATATGAATCAAGATACTAATAATAATATGGGTATGAATCAAAATAATCCAGTAGTAAAGAAAAAATCAAATAAGGGTTTAATTGTATTAATAATTTTATTATTAATTATAATAATTCTGCTTTTATCATATATAGTGTATGATAAAGAAAGTGCTAAAAAGAATGAATCAGAAGTAAAAGAAAATGTAAGTAAAAAAGAAGAAAATAAAGAAGAACAAGAGGAAAAAATAGAAAGCAGAGATTTAACACAAGAAGAATTAACTTATTTTAAAAATTATTTTAATAAAATTAATATAAATGGGTTTATATGTCAAAGTTATTCTAATATTAATGACATTAATTTATTTTCTTTGATATATGAAGGTATAGAAGATGAAAGTATTGTAAGACAATTAAGTGAAGAAGAAAAACAAGAATATTTAAAATATTCAAATAATGATGATATATATACATCTATTACAAAGATAGAAGAAGATGCTCTAAAAAAATTTTTAAAAGAATATGCAAATTTAGACTATAAAAAAGGTTCTGATATTTATGGGTTTTACTATATTCCAAAATATAAAGCTTATTATCTCGAACATGGAGATACTAATCGTTGGGGCGTTGATAGTTGTAATAGTGGTAAAATAGATGAAAATGGTAATTATGTAGTAAATTGTACCTTAATGGAATATAGTAGAGAGATTTCCAGCACTAATATTAAAACAACACTAAAAAAAGTAGATGATAATTTTGTATTTATATCTAATGAATGTGAAAGTGGAGGTTGCGAAATGTTAAAATCTAATAATAATATTGGTAGATAATTCACGTATGTGAATTTTTTCTTTGCTTGATTTAATAGTCTTTTTATTATATAATAATATTACAATAGAGTAGGATGTGCCGGGTTTGTATTTAAAAGAAATTAAGAAAGTAGGCTTTGAATCAATTATGTAAAGTTATTGTAAGAATAACTTTTTTTATTTACATTTTGTAAATTATGTATGTATAATGATTATAGTAATAGGAGGAATTTTTATGAATGAAAATATGAATCAAGATACTAATACAAATATGGATATGAATCAAAATCCAAATATGAGTATGAACCAAAATCCAGATATGAATCAGAATATGGATATTAATCAAAATACAAATATAGGTATGAATCAAAATAATCCAGTAGTAAAGAAAAAATCAAATAAGGGTTTAATTGTATTAATAATTTTATTATTAATTATAATAATTCTGCTTTCATCATATATAGTGTATGATAAATTAAATGATAAAGAAAGTGCTAAAAAGAATGAATCAGAAGTAAAAGAAAATGTAAGTAAAGAAGAAAATAAAGAAGAGCAAGAAGAAAAAATAGAAAGCAGAGATTTAACACAAGAAGAATTAACTTATTTTAAAGATCATTTTAATAAAATTAATATAAATGGATTTGTAGGTCAAAGTTATTCTAACATTAATGACATTAATTTATTTGATTTGCTATATGTTGGGATAGATGAAGAATATGGAAAACAATTAAGTGAAGAAGAAAAACAAGAATATTTAAAATATTCAAGCGCTGATGAAATATATACAGAAGTCACAAAAATAGAAGATGATGCCCTAAAAAAGTTTTTAAAAGAGAATGCAAATTTAGATCATAAAAAGGGTTCTTATGTTGATGGATTTATATATATTCCAAAATATGATGCTTATTATTATATGCATGGTGATACTAATTATTGGGGCGTTGATAGCTGTAATAGTGGTAAAATAGATGAAAATGGTAATTACATAGTAAATTGTACCTTAATGGATTATAGTAAAGAGAGTGCTGGTACTAATATTAAAACAACACTAAAAAAAGTAGATGATAATTTTGTATTTATATCTAATGAATGTGAAAGTGGAGATTGTGAAACTTTAAAATTTCGCAATACTGAAGGTAGAAAATAATTCACGTATGTGAATTTTTTCTTTGCTTGATTTAAGAGCCTTTTTATTATATAATAATATTACATTAGAGTAGGATGTGGCAGTTATGTATTTAAAAGAGATTAAGACAGTAGGATTTAAATCGTTCGCAGATAAAATGTCTATTGAATTTACTAATGGAATATCTGGTATAGTTGGTCCTAATGGTTCAGGTAAAAGTAATGTTGTAGATGCAGTAAGATGGGTACTTGGAGAACAATCAGTAAAACAATTACGTGGAGAGGGTGCGATGAGTGATGTTATCTTTTCTGGAAGTAAAAGTAGAAGAGCATCAAATTTTGCATCAGTAACACTTATTTTTGATAACTCTGATAAATATTTAAATATAGATTTTGAAGAGGTTGCTGTAAAAAGAACTATTTATAAATCAGGAGAAAATGAATATTCAATTAATAATGAAAAATGTAGATTAAAAGATATATTAGAATTATTTATGGATACAGGAGCATCAAAAGAATCATTTAATATTATTAGTCAAGGTGATGTTGGTAATATTTTATCTGGAAAACCAGAAGATAGAAGAATTATATTTGAGGAAGCCGCAGGAGTTATAAAGTATAAAAAAAGAAAAGAAGAAGCACTTAGAAAATTAGAAAAAACTCATGATAATATGACAAGAGTAAATGATATTATTGAAGAGTTAAAAGTAAATGTAGAACCATTAAAAAAACAAGCAGAAAATGCAAAAATATATTTAGATAAAAAAGATACTTTAAAAAAATATGAAATATCTCTTAGTGTTAATGATATAGAAAAATATAATTATGAATATAAAGAAAGTAAAGAAAAAGTTAAAACTCTAACAGATACAATTACTAGTATGTTATCTACTAATTCAAAAGAACAAGCACATATACAACAAATAAAATCTAATATAAATAAACTAAATAATGATTTATATGAAAAACAACAAGAATTAGTTAAAGTTAGTGCTAGAAAAGAACAATTACAAGGAGAAAAAAATCTAATATCTGAAAGAAGTAAGTATGACTCAAAAGATGTAAAACTTCATGATAATATATTATCTTTAAAAGAAAGAATTTTATCTATAGATTTAGATATATCAGTTATTAATGAAGAAATAGAAAGTAATAAAAAAGAAAATAAAGATATAGAAAAAAGATTACAAGATATAATTAATAAATTAGAAGAAGCAAATAAAGTTAAAAATGATTTAATATCATCATTAAATTTTAATGTTAGAAAAAAACTTGAGTTAGAACATAGAAAAGAAGTTCTTATTAATTCACTTGATAATAATTCATCTTTACCATATGGAGTTAAAAATGTACTTAATAATATTAAATTAACAGGAATTCATAATGTAGTTGGTAAATTATTTGAAGTAGAAGAAAAATATTCAACATCTATTGATATTGCACTTGCTTTTGCATCTTCATATATAGTTTGTGATGATACAGATAGTGCAAAAGAAGCAATTAATTATTTAAAATCTAATAATTTAGGAAGAGCAACTTTTCTTCCAATTAGTGTAATAAAACCAAGAGTTATTGATAGCGATACATATAATTCTTTATTAAAATGTAATGGTTTTATTGATATGGCATCTAACTTAATTAAATTTGATTTGAAATATAAAGACATAATGCTTAACTTACTTGGAAGTACAATTATATGTGATAATATTGATAATGCTAATAAAGTTGCTAAATTAATAAAAAATAGATATAAGATAGTAACACTAGATGGAGAATTAATTAGTGTAGGTGGTTCAATAACTGGTGGTAATGTTAAAAAAAGTTCTATAATAAGTGAAAGATATGAATTAGAAAATGTAATTAAAAGTATAGATTCTATTCAACTTGATATAAATGAATTAGAAAATAAAATAAATGAAATAGATGATGTATATAGTAATTTAGAAGATAAAAGAAAAAGCTTATTAATATCAGTTCAATCAAATAGTGAATATTTAAAAGATAAAAATAATAAATTAGATGAACTTAATATTACTAAGTCATCATTAGAACTTGAACTTACTTCTAATGAAAATATAGTTAATAATGTAATAACTAATGAAGAAGAAAAAATACTAAATGAATACTATGAAATGAGTAAAAAAAGAGATCTAATAAATATTGAGATAGATCAAATTAGAAAAAAATTAGAAAGAGAAAAAGAAGATTTAATAAATAATGAATCAGATTTAAAATCAAATAATTATGAATATAATAAACTTCAAAATGAATTAAAAGAACATGAAATAAAAGTAAGTAAACTTGATATAAAATTAGATAATTTATTAAATTTATTAAGCAGTGAATATGAAATAACATATGAGAAAGCAAAAGAAAATTATATACTTGATATTTCTTATGATGAAGCGAAAGAAATTGTTAATAAATTAAAGATTGAAATTAGAAAATTAGGTGACGTTAATGTTGGCGCAATTGAAGAATATGAAAGAGTTTCAGAAAGATATAATTTTTTAATTAAACAACAAGAAGATTTAGTATCTGCTGAAAATATATTACTTGAAATAATTTCTGAAATGGATGAAGTAATGAAAGAAAAATTTGCTGAAACATTTAAAATAGTAGAAGTTCATTTTAAAGATATATTTAAAAAATTATTTAAAGGAGGAAATGCTAAGCTTAAGTTAACAGATCCAAGTAACTTACTTGAAACAGGAATAGATATAATTGCTCTTCCTCCTGGAAAGAAATTACAACATATATCACTTTTATCAGGTGGTGAAAAAACATTAACTGCAATTGCTTTATTATTTTCAATACTTAAAACAAGACCAGTTCCATTTTGTATATTAGATGAGGTTGAAGCTGCTCTTGATGAAGCAAATGTAGATAATTTTGGTAAATTTCTAACAGAATTTAAAGGTGATACTCAGTTTATAATTATTACGCATAAAAAGAAAACTATGGAATATGCAGATGTTCTTTATGGTATAACAATGCAAGAATCTGGTGTATCTAAATTAGTTAGTGTAAAATTAGAAGAGATAAAAAAATAATGATTGAAAAAGGCCATAAAATATGGTCTTTTTTTGTCGCAAAAATGTTGACAAAAAGCGTGGGGGGGGGGTATACTAATAATATATAAATATAATAGGAGAGTATGTTATGAAAAGTAAGATAAGAGCTAAAATATTATTAGTAA
>CANRCC010000007.1 GCA_947629025.1 uncultured Bacilli bacterium
TTTTCAATTTCTAATTTCATAAAATATTCATTTTTATAATCCCTTTTAACTGCTCTTATAAAACTTTTAACTTTAGCTGTTCTTTTCACAATTACTTTGCCTTTTAATTTAGTTATAGGATTAATATCTTGAATAATATTTCCTTCAATTAAAGCTTTTTTATTTTCTTTTTTTATATAATTAATTATATCTATATATTGTTTATAGAATTCTTCTTCTTTAATTATTCCGTATTTCTTTTTTAATAAGTCTCTAATTTTAGAAAGCTCTTTATGTTCCTTACCGCCAGGTAATTCAAGTAATCTATCACAATTTATTACAATATAATTTTCATCATTCATATATTTTAAAGATGTGGTAGTCTTACCAGATCCTTTACTACCAATTATATTGATAATTTCATCATTTGTTATAACTTTTTCATAATCTTTCTTATCTTTAAAAAAGTTAATTTTATATTCTTTATTCATGAATCTCACCTTTTAAATTAAATTTATTTGTATATTAATATATCGTCATTTGATAATATGTAAGTGTGTTTTTTTAATTGACAATTTTATTACCAATTTTCATCGCTTTAAGAACAAATGTTTGATATAATATTACTCCTATTATTAGTCGTAATTATTTTACTTCTAAAATAGCAAAAGCATCTGATTTCAACAATCGTTGATTTCAGATGCATTCCACAAGGGATAACATCTGATTCCTGCAATCAAATGTATCCTTTTTTTATTTTATTCAAGTTTCCTTGACATATTCATAATAACATAAAAACGTACTTTTATCAAGTTCTCTATACAGAAATTCGAAAAAGTTTAATCAGATTCTTTAATGATGCCCTAAAGAAAGACGTACAACAATTTTTATTTTTTCAAAGATAGTTGTTTAATTTCTTCTACTATTTCAAGATCTTTTTGAATCAATGGCCCACTTGAATATTCATAATAAATTTCTAACCCTGTATTTGACATTTTCTTTAACAATTTTAGAGTTTTCTTATCTATTGATTTTTGCCTTTTCATTTCAGAAATAGTTGAATTTGATATTTTTTTAAACTTCTCTAATCTCCTATCTGTAGTAGAGAGTTTAGATCCTGCTAATTGCAAATCAAATCTGTTCATAATGTATATAGGATACTTACCATTATTAAAATAAGATATAACTTCTAATAATGTAGGGTTATCGATGCCTAGTAATTTACTTAGAACTAAGTTAGTGTTATTTTGGATTTCTCTAGAGATTAGTTCAATTATAACATCATCTGCCATACCACATACTCGAGCTTCTCGCAACTTTCCAATCAAGTAATATATTTTATAAGTGTTATCAAAAGTACCAAAAGTATCAACAAAAAAATTTATTGTCGAAAAAACTTTGTCTTCAAAATATTTTTTATCAGTAAATTTATAATTAAAAGATATTTCAGATAATCTCTTTTTAGCGTCTACTTCTCTTAACAAAATTCCTTTTATCATAGATGGTTCTATTTTATAATGCACATGTCTTTCATTTGTATAATTGCGCCTATTATTACGGGTTTGTTTTTCCAAAGTAATAATATCATCAATAATAAAACAAATTTTGTTAGTATTAAAATCATAAAGCTCATTTTCAATTTGATAATATCTTAAAATCGTTCTTGGAAAATGATTAACACTTATATATTCATTTTTTGTACTAGAATGAGTATAATTACGATAATAATATTTGATACTTTCATCAATTGCAGCTTTTTTAGATACTATACCATAAGTTAGTATAGAATAAAATCTTGCAAAATCGATATCTATTGAATGATAATAAAACAAATCTATATTTTCATAAGAAATTGATGCCATTTTGACCCCCAAAAAAAAAATTATCATATTTGTCTATGTATAATGATAAAATCAATATGCAACTGTGTTTTCTAAATTAACAAATATATCAATTAAAATCTATAAAAATTATAACATAAATTCAAACATATTAAAACTCGAACCATAAAAGTTCGAGTTTTCTATCAATCTGGTGCAGGTGAAGGGACTTGAACCCCCACTCCGTAAGGAACTAGATCCTAAGTCTAGCGCGTCTGCCAATTTCGCCACACCTGCAAAGTGGTGGACCCTATAGGACTCGAACCTATGACCGCCCGGTTATGAGCCGGATGCTCTAACCAACTGAGCTAAGGGTCCACGACTACTTAAGTTTATCATATCTTTCATTATTTTTCAATATATATTACAAATTTTTTTTGAAATTTTTGATAAACTTTATATATTATATTTTTATGATTAAAAATAATGACTATTTAGTCATTATTTTAACATTTGGGTATTTAATTTTAAATTTATCAACTATTTGTATACTAGATTCTAATATAACCTTATTTATTGATATATTATTATTGGTATATCCTCTTTCATAAACATTATTCTTAATAAGTACTTCTTCATATCTTTCTTTTATTATTTTAATTAATTCATTTAAATCATTACCTGTTACAGATATATATTTAATATCTTTAAAATAATCTTTTAAATTATTTGGATAATTTAGATATATTTCTCTTATATTGCTTGAATTATTTGAAAAATTAGCCATTTTTAATTTAAAATTAGATAAATTAAGTACTTCATCATCAAATATTAACTCATATTTATTTTGAATATTATTATAAGTTCTTATTTCACTCATAACACTTAAATCTTCATACTCTACTCTTTTTAATTCATTGTATGAATAAAATAAAAAAAGAAATGATAATAAACAAACCAAATATTTTTTCATATAAATCACCTATTTTATTTTTGACAAAAATAGACAAAATATTCAGTATGTTTTATTTTTATTTAATTACAACAGAATTAGCATATACTTTTTTTAAATAATCATCATTATATTTTCTATCTATAAAAATATCAAATTTATTTTTTGCTTTTATTCCTTGTCTTCTTAATTTTTGTCTATAAGTTGCGACTACAGATAGAAAAATATCAAAAATCATATATATTAAAGATAATATAGTAACAGGTAATATTAAATTATTTACTTTTAAAAATCTTAAAAATAAATTTATATATTTTGGTATAAATTTTGCCCATAAAACACCTAAAATACTCCAAATACATAAATAAGGTATAAATACTCTTCCACCAATATTAAATTTTAATTTAGAATAATCCCATGATTTAGTTTTAAATATTTTTTCTTGTAGATAACTAGAAATATATTCTATTATAAATCCTAAAGTAAATGTAAGTAAATATATCTTAAAATAAGATTCTATTTTTAATATATCTATAAAAAATGTTAATAATAAAGTTGCCATACCATAAATAGGAATAAGATATCCATAAATTAATCCTTTTCTACTTTCATATCTTCTATTTTTTATAATGCACCAAATAGTTTCAAGCATGCATCCAAAAATTGAACCTAATATAAAAACAAATAAATACTTCGCAAAATTATCCATAAATACTTCTCCATACTTCATATAACTTTAATATTACTGATACATCAGTTATTATATATTGTTCTTATAAACATTATATCATTTACTAATTTACTTATCAAGTTAATAAATAAAAAATAATATTCCTTTACAGAATATCATTTTTTTATTTTTTTAATATAATCACAAATTATTTCAGCAGTTTTTTCTTTTCCAATACTTGAATCTATACATAAATCATAATTTTCATAGTTACCCCAAGTTTGTCCTGAAATAATTTCATAATAACTTGCTCTATTTTTATCTGATTTTTCTATATTTCTTTTTGCTTTAATTTTGGTATCACCATACATTTCCATTATATTTTTAATTCTATAATCCATTGGTGCATAGATAAATATTTTTACTAAATTTTTATTATCTTTTAATGCATAGTCTGCTGCCCTACCAACTATTACACATGAACCTTTATCTGCTATCATTTTAATGACTTTATCTTGTGCTTCAATTGCATATTTAACTGGTGATGTAGTTAAATATAAATCATGTAAAATATCTTTATTTCTATTTATATCAGATACAAATTCTTTATCTAAACCACTTTCTTTTGCTGCAAGTGCAGTCATTTCTTTATAATAATATGGTATATTTAATTTTTCTGAAACAAGTTTTCCAATTGCCTTACCTTGACTACCATGAGTTCTTGCAATAGTAATAATAAAGCCTTGCTTAGAATCTTTTAAATAAATATTTTCATTATTTTGATCATCTTCTATTTTAAGATTTTTAAAGAAATTTGATACTAGTACTATGCAAACTATAATTCCTAATAAATCTGCAATTGGAGCTGCAATTAAAACACCTTTAATACCCATATATTTTGGTAATATTATAACAAGTGGAACAAAGAAAATTAAATCTCTTGTTAAAGATACTATTGCTGATTTTAATGGTTCTCCAACTGCTTGGAAAAATATAGAACACATTTTTATTAAACATGTAAAAGTTACAAGCATTAAAAATAGTCTAAAAGTTAATTTTGCAAACTGCATATATAAACTTTCATTTGAACCAAATATACCAATAATTATACTTGGATATAATTCAAATAATATAGTTGATATAAATCCAATAATAAATGATATAATTACAACTTTTTTAAATGTTTCTTTTACTCTACTTATATTTTTTGCTCCATAATTATAACCTAATATAGGTTGTGCACCTAAAATAATTCCAACTATAATATTTATTACAATTGAAAATACTTTCATTGTTATACCTATAACAGCAATTGGTATATCTATTCCATATTTACTTTGTGCTCCATATTTAGCAAGCATTATATTACATACTAAAGAAATAATAACTATACTTATTTGTGTAATAAATGTAGAAATACCAAGTTTAATTACATTTTTAAATACTTTAAAATTTATTTTAAAACTATCTTTACATAATTTAAAAGTTTTAGTTCTTGTATAGTAAATAATAGAAATAATTAATGATATAAATTGTCCTATAATTGTTGCATATGCTGCTCCTTTTATTCCTAAATCAAAACAAAATATAAATATAGGATCTAAAATAATATTAACTAATGCTCCTACTGCTGTTGTAGCCATAGAAAATCCAGGTGATCCATCAGCACGAATAACTGCATTCATACTATTTGCTAACATATAAATTGGTATTGCTGATAGAATTATTACATAATAATCTCTTGCTAAATTAATACTTTTATTACTAGCACCAAATAAATATAATAACTGATCTTTAAAAATAAATCCCAAAATAAGAAATAAAATACTAATGAAAAAAGTTACTAATATACTATTTCCAATAGACTTATGAGCATTTTTAGTATCTCCTCTACCTTGACATAATGATAAATATGCAGATGCGCCATCTCCAAAACACCATGCAAATGCAAATGCAATAATAGTTATTGGATAAACAACACCAGTCGCAGCATTACCTAAATAACCTAATTTACTATTACCAATAAAAATTTGATCTACTATATTATAAAGTGAACTAATAAGTAATGATAAAATACATGGTATAGAAAATTTAGTAAGTAATTTAGATATCTTCTCTTCTCCTAAAAATTTATTATCTTCATGATTTTCCATTTTTTACCTCCTTTTTATGGTTTATCACATCATGTCCTAGCAATTTAGGGCAAAAAAAATGTGCGCAAAAACTTGTCTTGTTTTTACGCACTATTGCTGGATCAGACTAATTAATTATACAACTTTTTTAAAATTTTTTCAAACAATTTTTATTAAAAAATGTAGTTTTATATACTACATTTTTTTATTAAATTGTGGTATAGATCTAAATTCTTTTCTAACCTCAAGTGTTGTATGTACTGCTTCTTTAATTTGGTTAATATCTTCTTCGTCACCAACATATGGAATACTACATAAATATCTTAATGTAAAATCATCAACTTTACGAGTTATTTGACGCATTAATTGATTTATTATATTTGGATTTATTGCTACCCACTGTGCTGTTTCTTTTGCTGTTAAATAGTTAGCTATTGAATTACCTGGTGTATTTGGATTAAATAATGCTGATATCATTCCCTCATTTACAAGATCATTTAATACTTCAATTGGTGTATATGGATTTTTTGCAATATAATCAACTAATTCTAAATCATAAACACTTTCTTCATATGATTCACTATTTTGTCCATTATCATCAAAATCAATAAATTCATATACATCTTTTGAATTTTTTGCTATATCCTCAACTATTTTTTTAGTGTTTTTGCTTTCATTTTTTAATATACCTATTAAAATACGATTATCTTTTCTTTCTTTTGCAACATAATATATATCCCATAACAAATCATAATCATTAGAAGTTTCAGCAATTATTGTAAGTGCCTCACTTGGTATTCTACTTAAATCAACTTTAGAATATCTAGTCATTTTATTTCCCCCTTTGAAAAAACTAACATGTATTCTAGCATATTTCTTACATAAATGCAATAAAAAAGTAAAATATTATTATTTTACTACTCCAAACTTTTTAATAGGCCATATTACAAGTTTTGCTCTTCCAACTATTAATTTCTTTTTAACAGTTCCAACCTCAGAATATCTACTATCTAACGATGCTGCTCTATTATCTCCCATAACAAAATAACTATCACCAGGTATCTTTTTATGTCCTATATTTTCAATTGAGAAATCATCTGTTTCAGTTGATGGGTATGGATCACTCATTTCTTTTCCATCAATATATAATTTATTATCTCTATATTCAATTACTTCTCCTGGCATACCAATAACTCTTTTTATTATGTAATGATCATCTTCTTTAATAACAACTATATCAAATCTTTTAATGTCACCTTTTTTATAAATAAATTTATTTAAAAGCATTATTTCACCATCTGCTAAAGTTGTATTCATTGAACTACCATCTACTCTTATTGGATCAATAACAAATATTCTAATTATTACAACAATTAATATAATTCCTACATAAGTTACCAATGTTTTAAAAAAATCACTTTTAAAAAACCTTTTTATTCTTTCCATTATAATCCTCCATAACAAAAATAAGGCATACAAAGCCCTACTTTCTTTCTTTTATTCTGTATGTACCGATAAAACCTCTTAAGAAATTTAATTTTGCTCTTCTTACTTTACCTTTTCTTACAACAGTTATCTTATCAATCTTAGGTGAATTTACTGGAAATATTCTTTCAACACCAATACCAGATGACATTTTTCTAACTGTAAATGTTTCAGATACTCCACCGCTTCTTTTTGCTGTACAAACACCTTCAAATGCTTGTATTCTTTCTCTTTTACCTTCAATAATTCTAACATCTACTCTAACAGTATCTCCAACTCTAAATTCTGGAATGTTAGGATTAATTTGTTTTGCAGTAATCTTATCAATAACATTACTCATACGATATCACTCCTTTTTTACCCAGCAATCATATTTATAAACATAAGAAAACAGCGGATTGCTTTCTCGTAAGTTAAATTTTAACATAATAATAACAAAATTGCAATAGTTTTATTCTAATTTTACCTTTTCATATCATTAGCATATAATTTTTGATAATATTTATTATTTTTTAATAAATTTTCATGAGTATCTAAACCTACTACTTTTCCTTTTTTCATTACTACAATTTGATTACTTTCTTTTATTGTAGATAATCTATGTGCAACAATAATAATAGTATATTGACCTTGTAAATTATTTATTGCTTCTGTTATATTTTGTTGTGTTTCATTATCAAGTGCACTTGTCGCTTCATCAAATAATATTATTTTTGTATCAGTTAATAGTGCTCTTGCTATAGCTATTCTTTGTCTTTGTCCACCAGATAAAGTTATTCCACCTTCTCCAAGTATAGTATCATATTTTTCTGGTAATGACATTATATAATCATGTATACATGCTTTTTTACATACATTTTCTATTTCTTTCATAGTTACATTTTTCTTAACTATTTGAAAGTTTTCTTTTACTGAAAAATTAAATATATATGGATTTTGTGTTATAAGTGAGATATTTCCACGTAAACTTTCTTCTGTAATACCATTAATATCATATCCATCTATTGTTATTCTTCCACTATTTATTTGATATAACTTTGTTATCATATTAAATACAGAAGTTTTACCTGCACCACTTTCTCCAACAATAGCAGTTGTCTGAAATGCTGGAATCTCCAAATTCATATTTTCAATTACATTAATACCTTTTCTATAACCAAAATTAACATTTTCAAATTTGAAATTCCCATTTAATTTTTTTACTTTTGTAGTACCAAATTGTTCTTTTTTATATTTACCATCTATTATTTCAAATACTCTTTCAGCAGATAAATTAAAATCTTTTAATACTTCAAGTAAATCAATTACTATTACTAAAAAGTCAAATACTTTATCACTATACATAAATAATATAACAAAATTAGCAGCTGTTAAATTTCCATCTCCTATTAAATAAATACCTAACAAAATAAATATAAAATTAAATAAATTTTTTAAAAATTCTCTTAATAATTCATATCTTTTTGTCATTTCTGACATTTGATATTGAACTAAATTTGCTTTTTTTAATTTCTTGTAAATTTTATTTTCAAAAGATGGATAACAATTAAGAACTTTTATATCTCTTATACCTCTTACTAATTCAGAAACTAAACCAGTATTATGCTCTTTAACTTTTTTAAAATATTTTGTTCTTTCATAGTGTCTAACTAAATACATTTTTTCAAAGTAAAATATTATTGATAATACTATAATAAAATAAACAAATAATATTTTATTAATAGTAAATACTGCAAATAATATACCTACGTTTGTAATTATAACATTTATTTTTTTAAATATAGTTCTAAAAACTTCAGCAATATTTGAAGTATCTTGACTTAACCTATCAATAAAAACTCCAGAAGAATTTTTATCTATCTCTATTGTTTCTAAATCAATTATGCTTCTTGCAACTTCAACTTGAAGATTTAAATACGTTTCTCTATAAAATACTCTAGAAACTTTAGAAGATAAATATCCTACAAAACTAGATAACATTCTCATTGAAACAAAACTAAATGCAATTACGACAAGTTGTCCCCATAATTCATCTTGCATTGTTATAACAACTCTAGCAGATATTAATGGTATTATAGCGCCAATAATACCTGTTAAAATACTTAAAAATACATAAATTACAAATAATTTTTTATTATTCTCCATATATTTATATGCTTTTCTCATATAATTTATAGAGTCTTTTATACCAAGATTATTCATACTGCATCACCTATTATAATTATACAATAGAATTATGTTAAAAAAAATGATATAAAATAAAAAAATGCAAATTTAACACAATGTGTATAATATATGCATCTTTTTCTATTCTAAACGATTTTTTATTTCATACTTATTAGTAATTGACATAAATCTAAAATATATATTAATAAAATTAATATTTTTTGTTCTTAAAATAAATTTTTCTAATTTTTTATCATCATTAGTAAATTTATAAATATATTTTCTTATTAATTTATTAACTTTCTTATTTTCATTATATTTTGGAAATAGTTTAATAAGTTTATTTAGATATTCTTTTGCTAATATTGTATTTTCTTTTACAGTACCATTATTTTTTACAACTTTAGTAATGCATGTTAGAAACATATTACTAATAAGCATTGAAGAAACTTCTTCTTTAATACTAGGACTATAGTTTTTATAAATATTTTTAACTTTTTTAGCAGCTTCAATATAATCAAAATGAGATTTACCTAATGAATTAACTAATGATGTTGGTCTTTGTTCATAAATATATACTACTCTATTCATAAATACATAATTTTTTATTCTTGGTTTAATTTGATGCTCTAAAACCATATCTTCATAACACTTTAAATTTTCATCAAATTCTAAATCATCAAATAAACTTTTTTTAATTAATTTACCTGTTACATAAGTTGCCATAGTTATTATCTTAGGATTATCTTTTATATTTCCCATAACTAATACATTTTTTGGTACTTTCTTTTCTGTAAATTTTAAAACTTTACCTTTTTTATTAGTATATCTTAATAAATGATAATTATCTATAAAATCAGAATTATATTTAAGGCTTAAATCTACCATTCTTCTTATTGCTTCTTTTGTTAAATAATCATCACTATCTACAAATACAATATATTCTCCAGTTGCAGCTTTTAAACCAACATTCCTAGCTGCACTAACTCCTTTATTAGTAGATTGATAAAAAGGTATTATCCTATTATCATTTTTTGCATACATACTTATTATTTCTTTAGTACTATCAGTAGATGCATCATCAATTATTATTATTTCTAAATTTTTATATACTTGATTAATTATACTATCTAAGCATTTTTTTATATATTTTTCAGCATTATATGCTGGAATAATAACAGATACCTTCATATTAATCTCTCCTTATAAATAATTTTATCATATTTTTTAATTACTATCAAATATGAAAAAGGTTATACATATATATAACCTTAAATTTTTTCTACATATTTTACTAATAATGGTTTACCACGTCTTACTACAAAACAGAAATTACTATCTATATCTTCTTTCATTTCAGGTATTTTTTGAGTTATATTAATTAAGAATTGATCTGATATACCACTTCCAAGCCATATACCCTCATTTGGATTAATACTACTCTTATACCATGGTTCATATTCAAATAACTTAATCTTATCCATACTATCAATTAATATAAAGCTTAATATATCTAATTCACTTGCAGTTGCAAATAAATCATTTAATTTTGATTGGTTTTCGATAGATAACTTATTTTTAAATGCATTTATTCCTATTATTATACAGTAAGTTTTCTTTTGATTTTTAAAAATACTCTTATCAAAATTATTTTGTGTATAAACATTATTACAATCATTAAGATATTTAGTTATTGTATCAAATATTACATCAAAATTAGAATCTATATATGATAAACTTTCTTTAACTCTATCTTCAATTATAATATCTTCAGCATTTATTATTATTGTATTACAATTTTCTTTATAACTAAATTGATATAAGAATGGATTTATAAATGGATTAAATTGATTAAAATCTAAAGTAGTAATAATATTAATATGATTCTTAATAAAATCTAGTTTACATACATTAAGACTTGATTTACTTATACCAATAGCAAATTCATTACTAGAAATATCATCTTTTATTTCATTATAATCTACAACTTCTGGAAGTATAGGTATCTTTTTAGTTCTTTGAGGATATCTCTTTTGTAATTTCTCACTTAAATCCATTACATATTTAGATATTTGTTCTTTAGGGCCTGCTAATGCTGTTTGAAATTCATATACTGCATCTTTCTTAATTAAACCTCTACCAAATAATTTAGATGGATATGTTTTATTAATGTTACCAAGTATTGCTACATAATCATCTTCATTATTTTGTTGCAATACAAATTGTTGTCCAAAGTTTTGTTTTAACTTAAATCTCATACCATCTGCAGTATTACAAGTAAATACAAAATAAATACCATATTTTATACAATCTCTTGTAAGTATAATAATTAATTCTTCATAATTTGGATATGTTTCTGCATATGCTTCATAATTATTTATAACAACAACTATATTTGGAACTGTTTTACCACTATTTTTACAATATGTTACATAATCTCCATTATAATTTGAGAAAAGTTTTTTTCTTTCTTCTATAGTATCAGAAATCATTTTAAACAAGTTTCTTACCTTTTCTGAATCATTTATATATAGTATGTCACCTACTATTGGTGAAGTATCAAAATATCTAAGTACTTCTGCACCAAAATCTAGAATATAATAATTTACTTCTTCTGGTGTATATATAAGCATTGATGAATAAATCATAGTAGTTATAAAGTTTTCCTTACCTGATCCAGCCATACCAAATACTATAGCATTTCCTTCTTCTGAAAAAGGTATTGTTAAAAGATGTTGTTGTTGCATATTTGGAACATCATATTCTCCTACTATTGGATTTAATATAAATTTTTCTTTTGCATAGTTATACTTTCTAAATAGCCCTGGTACTAATATACTATCAGATAATTTCTCAAGCCATAATGGTTTAGTATAAATACTTTCCTTTACTGCACAATCAGATAAATATTTAACAATATTTATAAGTTCCTCTCCATGTTTTTCTGAAACCTCTACTTTTTGTTTTGTTTCTATACTTTTAAATACATATCCTATATTGTCTATAAAATTTATTGATGAATCAATTGTTTTTTGAATATTTTCTGATGGAATATATTGTCCACCTGCCCAAGCTGACTGACCTAATACAAATATTTCATTAAAACCTACTTGAAGATAGAATCTACCTGTTTGTGTTAAATATGCTGCATCAGGACATTGTATAACTTCTGCAGAATCTGCCTTTTCTTGAACCCTTAAACAAACTCTAAAACGAGTATTACTCCATATTTGTGAATCAACTATACCACTTGGTTTTTGAGTTGCAAGTATTAAATGAACACCTAAACTACGACCTATTCTCGCAGTACTTATTAATTGTTCCATAAATTCTGGTTGTTGTGTTTTTAACTCTGCAAATTCATCTGCTATTATAAATAAATGAGATACTGGCTCATCAACAACATGATTTCTATACATTTTTTGATATTTATATATATCAACTGTACTTTCTCCAGATATTTCCCTTGCTTTATTAAATAGTGCTTGTCTTCTTTTTAATTCACTTTCTATTGACGCTAATGATCTATTTATTTCGTTCTTATCAAGGTTTGTTATTACACCAACTAAATGTGGTAATTTAATACCAATGTTTTTATTTTCAAAAGCACCAGCTAGTCCTCCACCTTTATAGTCAATTAATATAAATTGAACTTCATATGGATGATAATTTATTGCCATTGATAATATATATGTAATTATAAACTCAGATTTACCACTACCAGTCATACCAGCAATAAGTCCATGTGGTCCATGAAATTTTTCATGTAAATCTAGGCTTATTTTTTCTCCATTTTTACCTATACCAACAACCGCATCCATATTAAGTATAGGTACATTTTTATCCCATCTTGAAAGTGCATTTAATTGTTCAACTTTACCAACATCATACATTTCAAGAAATCCAACCTTTTTAGGTATTGCACCTTCACTATCATCATTTATTTCAATTGGAATATTTGCTAAATTACAAAAACAGTTATGAATATCTATAACATTAAAATCAATCTTAAACTTTTGATTTTCGCTGTTTGCTATATTTTTAAATACTTTAGATTCATTTTCATTTAATTCAATAAATGTTTGACATTGATCTGGCAAATTTGAAATTTTATCATTTAATATTAAAATACTAAACCCTAAATATTTTTTAGATTCGATTATATTCTTAATTAAATCAAAGTTTCTAATCGAACTAAAAGAATCAGTTATAATTAAATATACTGGATTATATGTTTTATTTTCTTGACTCTTCTTATTATTTAATTCCTCATTTCTATAATTAAATACTCTTTCTAAATTATAGTTAAGTTCTTTATATTCCTCACTATTAGTTGCAAAATACCTAACAGATTTGTCATTACTAAATAAATGAGGTAAAACTTTAACATCACTCCAAATTTCTTCATTTAACTCGCTTGTAAATACTGCAATTTTTAAATTATCATAACTATGAAAAGTAGCTAATTGTAATAATATATTTCTAATTAGTTTATTAGATAACTTCCCTTTACCAATTAATGCAGAAACATAATTATTAGATAATGAAAATGGTATTGGAACATTTGTTAAGTTTTTATCAGCAAGTTCTAGTTTCTTTAAATTCTCTTTTAAATTATCATCTGTCATAGAAAAATGATCATCTGGAAATTTTATATCAATTTCCATTGGAAGTGAACCATTTCCTAAACTAATTGTTAAAAAATCATCATCTTCTACCCTTTTTTGCCATAATCTATCTTCTTTTTTTAATATTATTTGTTCACATTCTAATAATGTAGGATAACTTTTTTTAAGGATTTCTTCTTGTTTTTGTTTTTCACTAATTATTTGTTCTCTTTTAGAATCAATATATCTACTATACTTTTCTTGCCTTTGTTTCTCTTTTTTCTTATCCAAATGTTTTTGAAATAAATTAGTAAGTATTGGCCAAAGCAAGAAACTAAGCATCATCGCACCACTTATTACTAATGATGGTATTGCTTGTTCCCATGTTGTTTCTTCATTTAATACATTATTAATTGTTGTATAACACATAACAACAGAGGTTAAACTCATTGTCATCATAGGCCCAAGAGTTAAAATCATAGGCATTTCTTGTCTTGATGATTTAACAGGTGGTGGATCTATTTGTAGATCTAAACATTTTATAGAATATATAAATCTTGGTTGTTTATGAAAGTAATCATCTTCATTATATAAAGTCATATATCTTTCTTCTTGTGGTTCTTCATATTTATCTTGAGAGTTATTATTAATTATATCGATTTCTTGCATTGACACTTTAACTAAATTATTGGGATTATTAACACCTATTACGTACATACCATCAATTCTTAATATTAACAATTTAAGCCCCATAATAAATACAATATCACCAAAATTTAATTTAGTTTCTTCTGTAATTTTAGTATTATTTACATATGTTCCGTAATTAGTATTTAAATCTTTTATATATACATCTTTATCTTTAAGAATTATTTGAGCATGATCATCATTAACAAGACTAAAATTATAATATATTTTTGAATTAGAACTTTTTCCTATAGATATTCCAGTTACAAGAGAAGTTGATGCAGAATAATATTTCATATTATCTTCAAATGTTAAAGAACAATATATAAAGAAAGTTAAATCAGTTTTTGATTCTTTTAGCATATAAATATTATTTTCTTTTAAAACTACAAAAGGAACCTTTTTAGAATTATCTATTGCATAAAATTCATTATTACTTATAAGTTCCCACAACCCGTCATTATTATATTGTATATTAATCATATTTTTTTCATTACCATTTTCATCAAAGTTTGTTATCCAAAAATTATCTGATGTATTTTTGGGTAATGAAAAAATTCTAATTTTATTATCTTTTAATAATAATATCTTCATACATACTCCTCTTTATTCTATATCTTTTAAAATCTAACTCATTTTTTTATCTATATTTATTTTACTACTATTTTCCATAAAATCCAACTTATAAAAATCATTTTTTGATAAATTTGATAGTTTACTATTTAAAAAATTTCTTATTACACTATCACTTACAAATGAAGAACCAGTATTTTTAGATAAAAATGATTCTAGTCCATTAGCATTTTCTATATATTCTTCAATCCATTTTAATATATTAGTATACGATTCATCAATATTTTTATACAAATTATCTAGTTTTGATGCAACTAGTCTAATATATTCATCACTACACGTATTTAAATATCCAGAATTAAAAGTACTATATGCACCATTAATAAACAAGTTTTTTTCATTCAAGAATTTAGACTTAAATTGCTTTAAAAAATTTAGATTTATCTTATTTTCATCATATAACATTATAATAATTTCCTTTATTAAATTTTTGGTAAATTTTGTAAATTTGCAATAACAAAATTTTTAATAGGATCATCAGGAATAGAATAACTTGTTTTATTATCAGATAATGAAAGTCCCAAATTATTAGCATTTTCAATATAAGAAACTAAATAATCAATTATTGATGCATAACTTGATTCTATTTTTTTAAATAAAAAATCTAAATTTGATAATATTTTTTGTAAATAAGGATCATCTATTTCTTTAAAACTTTTTAAATTAGAAAAATTAACTACATTGTTCAAAAAATTCCTCATTTCTTCTTTAAGAGTAGAAGAATATTGATTAAGTAATGTTAAATTTATACTATTTGTATCATATATCATCTTATCTACTCCCTTATCTTTTATATTTTTAGACATATTATAATAACGATTCTATATTACCCTTAATATTAGCAAGCATAATATCATTGTTATTTATTTCGGAATTTATTGAACTAACTTCATTTAATGTAGAAGATTCATTATTTTCTATATCTAATGCTTGAAGTTGTGCTTGTAAAGATGCATTATTATCTAAAACTTGTTTATATTTTTCAATTTGATCTACCAAAGTACAATATTGTTTTAATTTATCTTCTAATTCTTTATATCTAACATTTATAAGTTTTTCAAGTGCATTTTTAAAATTATCTCTAGATGCACAAACCCACACATTATTACCTTGAATATCATCTAATATTTGTCTACTAGACGAATAATTAATTGAATTAATACAATTATTAAGAGCATTTTTTAATAACTCTGTATTTATATTTTCAAATGCCATATTTACCTCCTAGAAAACTAATTAAATATTTTTGATCCACTTACTATATCATCTATCTCTTGTTTAAATTTCTTATCTAGACTTTCATACGAATCAGAACATTTTTGTAAGAATGCAACACATGCATTTAATTCTCTATAAAAATCTTCCATTTCATTAGAAAAATTTCTTGTTTTATTAAGATAATATTCTGAAGCTTTACCAGTCCAATTATTATTTACTTGTTTAAAAGCATTTGCAATTATGTCAAATTGTTTTTTCATATCAATATTGATATTTCTCATTTGATTACAACAATTTTCTATTTTTTTATAATCATATTTCATAATTAACCACCTTAAGCATTAATATTTTTATTTGCGAAAGTTTCATCAAGTAAATCATACACTTTTGAAACATTAATTAAATATTCACCATATTCCTTTAAATTTTCCCCAAATTCATTTAATCTATTTACATAAGATTCTTTTAATTTATTAACATATTTTAGAGCATCTGCACCATTCCATGCATTATTAATATCATTAATTATAGTTTCAAATTTTTTAACATCACTTAAAAAATCCAAAGATGCTTCACAAATTTGTTTACCTGAATTTGTTATACTAGATTTTTTTATGTTGATATCCATTCATACACCACCTTTTGCTCTAGTCAATAAATATTACCAAGTAATATTTATTGACTAAAGTCTCTAATAAAATAGAGAACCTTAAATCTATTCAGTTACTTCTTTTTCACTTATTACTTGTCTATCTGCAGCTTGGTAATTAGCTACTACAGTTTTTAAGTAACTAGCACATTCATTTACTGCTTGTGAAAATTCTGGAAATTTGGCACTTAATCTATCAAAATCTTGTTTAGCAGCTTGTGCAGAAGTACCAGACCATACTGAATCTGTTCCTACCTTTGCAAATAATGTTTTTATTTCATTTAATATAGATTCCATATTAGTTGAATAACTTTTTAAATTTGAACTAATTGAATCTATTTGAGCATATGTTAATGCTGATCCTGATGTATTCATATCTTCACTCCTTTCTCACTAAATTATTATTGAATTGCTTCTTCATTTTGTTGACTTACTTTTTCGTATGCATCACCAACTCTAACTAGATATCTACCAATTTCATCAATAGTAGCAGCTAATTGATCCATTACTTTTGCTTGTTCTTCTACTTGGTTTGCGTACTTAATTGAATCTTTACCTTCCCAATATGATTTTAAGCTTTCATTTGCACTCTTTACTTTAGAAAGTAAACTTTTAAATTCATCACCTTTAGATGAAACATTATTTCCTAAGTTTCTTGTTTGAGCATAGTCAATTCTTAAATCTACTGCCATTAACTTTCACCTCCCTATGTTATATTTGAATTTTTGTCATGAGATATCCAGAAACTCAATATTATTTATAAAAGTATTAATACACTACCATTATGTATATTACTATCTTTGACATAAATATCATTACTATATAATTTACAATCTTCTTTATTATATAAATTCATATTTTCAGTATTAACTAGACTATTTTCTGATAATTCATTAATAGTTTCTATAAGTATTTTTTTTATAGTTCCCATTTTCTTATTTATTGGAATATATACCTCATATTTTTCATAAAGTAACGGAACATTTATAGTAATTAATAATTTATTCATCTATATACTCCCAGGTCCACCCATTGCTTGTCTCACTAGAACTAGATGTAGAACTACCATTAACTTTCGATTTTATGTAGTTATATATCTTTTTATAAGTTTCATTATTATAATGAAGACCATCAGTTGTTTCATATCCATTATTAACTAAATAGCTATATGTATCTATTACTTTATATTTTTTGGCTCCGTCTTTTAATTTTTTATTGAACGATTTGATACTACTATTTTTAACAGAATATGAACCTTTTCCTTCTTCAACTGGATTTACAGTTAAGAAATATATTTTTGACTTAAATCCAGCATTATTAACGTATTTTATATATTTGTCAACGTTACCTAAATCATTAACACCAAAACCTATAATTAATACACTATTACCTGTTTCTTTATTTTTTATGTTACTTTCATTAGAAACAAAATAATTATATCCTTCACCAACTTTACCTATAAATATATCACTACCTGTATTAACTGCATTTTGCATTCCTACGAATCTAGAATCACCTACAAATATAAACTTTTTATTTGATGAAGAAGTTGTTGTAGTTGTTTTCTTCTTAACAGTTAATTTTATTGAATCTTTTATTTCATTATCAGAATTAGCCTTTGCAGTTATAATTACAGTTCCTGCTTTTACACCAGTTACTACACCTTTTTGATTAACAGTTGCAATACTTTTATCACTTGAAACCCAAACTACTTTTTCATCTTTTAAAGAACTTGGTGATATTGTAGCCTTTAGTGTTAATGTAGATCCAACTTTTAAACTTGTTTTATCTGATTTAATTGTTACTTTTGTTACTTTTTCTTCAGTTATTAATCCTATTAACACATTTTGGTTATTAACAACTTTAACAGTAACTTTTGCTTTCTTACTAGTATTTGATTTTGATTTTACAGTTATAGTTGCAGTTCCTTTTTTTACACCTGTTACTTTTCCATTTTTATTTACTTTTGCTACTTTTTCATTACTTGATTTAAATGTTACATTTTTATTACTAGCATTTTCTGGTGATACAATATATTGTATTTTTGCTGTATCACCCTTATAAATTTTCATTGTATTTTGTGGAACACTTATACTTTGTACAGCAATTTCATCTTTTACTGCCGAACTAGTAGCTGCACCACCTTGTGCATTTTCTACTACAGTAATTTTTAACATCATAAATGTAGTAGAATCAGAATTATTTATCAATTTTAAATACGTTTCACCTGCTTTTAAAGCAGTTATTAATCCTGTTGTACTATTAATAGATGCAATAGTATTATCAGTAAACACATATGTGTATTCTGATTGATCAAACTGTCCATCTTCATACCAAGGAACATATATTGTTCCACCAAGTAATAAAGTTGTTGACATTAAATCTTCACTTTCTGTTTCCCATTCACCATAAGTTGTTTCTTCAGTAGTAGTATTTTCTTCTGTTTTCTGATTAGTAGTATTTTCACTATTATCACCATAATCATATTTAAGCTTATTTCCAGATTTGTACACTTTTATAACTGTTGGTTCTGATTTTTCTTTTCCATAATATGCAACAAATGTAAGAGTTATTCTTTCATTTTTTTTCAAGCTATCTAATGCTCTATCTGTAATTTCTAAAGTAGAAGATTTATTACTTTTTGAATTAAATGATTTTATTAATCCATTACCATCTGTAAATCTTTTTGGAGTTTTAACTTTTAATTCTACTTTGTCTGCGCCTTTTATATTATATTTAAAAAATAGTCTGTTACCCGTAGCATTATTAACTGATGTATACTTTTCATTTTTGTCTACTTTAATATTTGGAGCTGGATATTTACCATCTACCTTTATTTTTATAGTTGCTTTTTTTGTTGTATCTGATTTAGATGTTGCTGTTATTGTTGCTGTTCCTTTTTTATGTCCAGTTACTTTGCCATCTTTTACTGTAGCAACTTTTTCATTACTTGATTTCCATGTTACATTCTTATTTGATGCTGTTTCTGGTAATACTTGTACATTTAAAGTTGTACTCTTTTCTGGTGCAATTGTTGTTTTATCTGAAGTTATAGTAATGCTTGTTACGTCTACTTTTTTCGTTACTGTTACTTTACATGTTTTTTTAACACTTGAAGTTCCACCTAATGTAGCAGTTATTGTTGCTGTGCCTTTCTTTTTACCAACAACAGTTCCATCTGAATCTATTGTTGCTACTTTAGTATTAGATGATTTGAATTTAAATTCATTTGCTTGTGCTCCTGTTATTTTTATTTTCTTTTTATTACCAACTGCTACGCTTAAAGTTTCTTGCATAGTAACATTATCAGTTTGTATACTAGCTACTCCATTTTTTGCTTTTTTAACTGTTACTTTTACTGTTGCTTTTTTACTTGTATCACTTTTTGATTTAACAGTTATTGTAGCACTTCCTTTTTTCTTACCAGTTATTTGTCCACTTGAATTTACAGTTGCTACTTTTTCATTACTTGATTTATATGTTACAGTTTCATTATAAACTGTTGATGGTGAAACTGTTGCAACTATTGTTTTAGTTTGCCCAACAGAAATTGTTGCACTTTTTGGACTTACACTTACACTTTTTACATTAACTTTTTTTGTTACTGTTACTACACATTTTGATGTAGCATTTTTATTATCTTTTGATGTTACTGTTACTGTTGCTGTACCCGTTTTATGACCTACTATTGTTCCATCTGAATCTACAGTAACTATCTTTTTATTACTTGACTTCCATGTTACGTCTAAATTATATGGATTTGATGGAGTATATGTAACTTTTAATTTTGCCTTACTATCAACAGAAATAGTTTTAGTACTTGGTATAGATATACTTTCAACCTTATCTGTTGGTCCATATCTATTTATTTTTTTAAATTCTATAATAGCTACCTTTTTTGTTCCTTTTATCTTACTATTTTCTTTTGAAGTTGCTGTTATTGTTACTGTTCCTGCTTTTTTAGCAGTTACTTGACCTTGTGAATTTACTGTTGCAACTTTTTTATCACTTGATTTCCATGATACATTTTGATTTGCTTTTGCTGGAGATACATTAGCAATATATGTCTTCTTGTCTCCTTCTTTCATTTGTTTGTTTCCTGATATAGTTATCTTTGTTACCTTTGTTGAAGAACTAGATTTTTTTGAACTAGATTTTTTTGAACTTGAAGATGCTTTTTCTACTTTAATTTTACATGTCGTTGTTTTACCATTATATTTAAATACAATTTTACCTGTACCTTTTTTTAATCCTTTTACTTTTAATGGACTAGTACTAGTTATTTTTATATTATCTTTACTTCCACCCTTAACTATTATATTTAATCCATTTGTACTTGCATTTGATGGATTTTTTGTATAAGAAATTTTTTTAGTTTTACCTACTTTTACTGTTGGAGTTTTACTAGGACACTTAATAGTCTTAAGTGTAACATTATTAGAAGAATCATTTGTAGTATTTGAATCAGTATCATCTATGTTTTGATTTATATCATTTAATCCGTCATTAACTGTGTCTTCAGCTACATTTTCTTCATTTGTTTGCGTATTTTCTTTATTGACTGTTACATTACATTTTTTACTTACTCCGCCAACTGTTATTTTAATCTTAGTTGACCCAACTTTCTTACCTGTTACTTTACCTTTTGCACCTACAGTTGCAATTTTAGTATCCATTGATTTAAAAGATACATTTTTCTTTTGAGATGACGTTGCACCTGTAACAGTATATCCTATTGTTTTTTTCTTTCCTTTATCTACGCTAAAACTACTATCATTACATTTTATTGTTATTTTTTTAGATTTTTTAGTAGAACTTGTTGATTTTTTTGTTGAGCTAGAACTACTTGATTTTGATTGATTACTTGTTGTAGAAGTATTTGATTTTTCTACAAAACTAATATTTGCATAATCTAAAGGATATAAATAATTACCTTCTTTATAACCAAGCTTAATAAACCCAAAGTGGAAGGAGAGAGAAAATTCATAATCTGGTTCTTCATAATCACAAACTGGTTTTGAACGTACTTTTACCTTCAAATAAAATTTATTATTTTTAACTACTGGTTTAACATATTCTGTATAACAATCATTACTATCATATACAACTATTTTATTTATATTTATGTTTTTATTTTTAACTTTATTTGCAACTGTAACTTTAATTTTTACTTTTTTGGTTTCACCAAAGTTTATTTTTGCTGGTGGTTCTAGACCATTTTGAAAAGATATACCTGATTTACATTTATTATCATCATCAAAATAAAATCCCGCAGGGCATTGATCTTTAGGTACTGTTGTTTTTGTTGTGTGTGTAATTTTTGTTCCTTTTACTGATTTTCCGTTTTTTATACAAGTTGGAGATTTATTACCACCTGGTTGTGAATAACTAGTATCAGGACACTTATATGTATATGTTTTTTTCTCCTTTATACAAGTTGTACTCGACGCAGAATAAGTTCCTGATGGACATGAAGGTGAAGGGTTAGATTTTCTCGTCACCGCCATAACATTTAATGGACTACCAAAATATATACTTATTAGTAATATTCCTACAAATAATAAATATTTTAATTTACTTTTCTTCATAATAAAAACTCCTATTCTATTTTCCCTATTATGTATTTAACTCTATGATAACTCTACTATTTAATAGTAGCATAGTCAAATACATTTTTCAACATAAATTGACATATTTTTACATAAAAAAATAGTAGTTATAAAATTACTACTATTTTAAGAAAAATAATCAATCATTAATGCCTTTCTAACTTCTTTTATAGTTTTATTTGCTTCTTCTCTTGCTTTTCTTGTTCCATCTTTTAATATATCATATACTTTATCTATATTATCTTCATAATATTTTCTTTTTTCTCTAATAGGTTCTAATATCTCTTCTAGTATATTATATAAAACTTTTTTTATTACTACATCACCAAGGCCACCTTTTTTATAATGTTTCTTCATTTCTTCTAAAGAATTATATTTAGAATATTTTCTTATTAATTCATCATTTGAAAATACATCTAGGTAAGTAAATACCATATTTCCTTTAACACTACCTTTATCTTCTACTTTTATATGATTAGGATCTGTATACATACTCATTACTTTTTTATATACCTCATCACTTGTATCTGATAAATATATACAATTCCCTAGTGATTTACTCATTTTAGCTTTACCATCAAGACCTGGTAATCTTTTAGCTTGTTCATTATTTGGAAGAATTGCTTTTGCATTTACTAAAGTATCTCCATATATTCTATTAAATGAATTTACTATTTCATTAGTCTGTTCTATCATAGGAAGCTGATCATCTCCTACTGGAACTATATTTGCTTTAAATAAAGTTATATCAGCTGCCTGACTAATTGGATAACAAAAAAATCCAACTGGTATACTTTTTTCATATTCTTTTTGTTTTATTTCATTTTTTACTGTAGGATTTCTACTTAATCTTGATACAGTTACTAAATTCATATAATAAAATGTTAATTCTGTAAGTTCACTTATTTGTGATTGAATAAATATTGTTACTTTTGATGGATCTATTCCAACAGATAAATAATCTAAAGCAACCTCTATAATATTATCTTTTATTTTTTTTGGATTATCAAAATTATCAGTAAGTCCTTGTGCATCTGCGATCATAACATACATTTTATCAAAATTACCTTCATTTTGAAGCTTAACTCTTTGTTTTAAAGATCCTACATAATGTCCTAAATGAAGTTTTCCTGTTGGTCTATCTCCTGTTAATATAATATCCATTATAATCTTCTTCCCCTTTCATTTTCATAATCAACTACTCTTGCTTTCATCATCATTTTTAAATTTATTTCATCTTTAAGCATTTTAAGTTTATTTTTAATTAATCCTATATATGCATCACTTAAATAATTACTATAATTAGAAATTATAATATTTTCTAATCTATCTATCTCTCCTAGTACATACTCAGCACCCTCATCATCTGTTTCATCATTTAATACAATAGCAATTTGTTTTAAAAGTATATCCATTTTCTTATTTATATTCTTTTTAGCAATTGCTTCTACAAATGTAGGTTCTACAAGTATTACTTTACTAATTCCCGCAACTTCTTCTTTTTTTATTTTTTTAGGAATAAAATTATAAGAACTATTAATTTTTAAATCAAACATTCTAATTTTTTTATTATCATCTATAAGTGAATAATTTCCTATTTTTTTTCTTTTATGTTCTTTTGAACTTTTTATTAAATCAGGTCTTTTTTCTTCTGTTTTCTTAACTGATTCATTTTCTCTCCATTCATCTATTTTTTTATGATCACCACTTAATAATATATCTGGTACTTTCATACCTCTAAATTCTTGTGGTTTAGTATATTGTGGATAATCAAGTAAATCATTATTAAATGAATCATTTAAGTGTGATTCTTCTTCTATAACACCTTTTATTAATCTTGTTACAGAATCAGTTACTACCATGGCAGGTAATTCTCCACCAGTTAATATATAATCTCCTATACTTATTTCTTTATCAACAATAGATTTAATTCTTTCATCAAATCCCTCATAATGTCCACATAATAAAATTATATCTTCTTCTTTAGATAAAGAATATGCTAATTTCTGATTAAATTTTTCTCCTTCTGGTGTAAGCATAATTACTTTTGTATTTTCTTTTTTTATGCTTTCAATAGCATTAAATATTGGTTCACATTTTAAAAGCATACCTGCTCCTCCACCATATGGAGTATCATCAACATGTTTATGTTTATCAGATGTATAGTCTCTAATATTATGTACATTTATATCAACAAGTTTTTTATCTCTAGCTCTTTTAATTATAGATTCATTTAAAAATCCATCAAACATATTTGGAAATAATGTTAATATATTTATTTTCATTACATTAGCCCCCTTACATCATTTACATATATAATTTTATTATCTTTATCTATTTTATTAATAAATTCTTTAACATAAGGAATAAGTACATCTGCTTTTATAACCTCATTAGCAGGTGTATCAATTATATCAGTAACTATACCTGCATCTTTTTCTCCAATAAATACTTTATATCCAATTAGTTCATTAGAAAGTACTTGTCCATCATCTAATTTAATATCATCTTCATTAACAAATACATAGTCTCCTTTTAAATATAAAACTTCATTTATATCATTAAAGCCTTTAAATGTTACCATATCAAATATTTTATGAAATCTATAAGAATTAACTATAAATTCTTTTTTATCTTTTCCTACATAAAACTTCATATCCTTTTTAAATACTTTATCTTTATATTTAAAATCAGATAAAATTCTAAGTTCACCTTTAATACCGTGTGTATTAACTATTTTACCAATTCTTATATACTTCATATAACCACCTACTATTTATTTAATTCATATAAAATTATTGAAGTAGCGACTGCAACATTTAAGCTTTCGCAAGAAATATTCATATCTATATAAATATTTTCATCAGTTAAATCTTTTATTTCTTCTTTTAGTCCTAAGCCTTCATTCCCCATTATTATAGCATACTTTTTTAAATCTTTTACATTTTTTATTCTTATTCCATCTTTTACATTTGTTCCATATATTTTATAATTATTTTCTTTTAACTTTTCTATTTCACTTTTAATATCTCTTCTTATTATATTTAAATGAAAATTCATACCTTGAGAACCTCTTAATACTTTAGAATTATATAAATCTACAGTATCTTCACTAAGTATTAAAGTATTTACATTAAATGCTACGCAGCTTCTTATTATAGTTCCTAGATTACCAGGATCTTGCACATTATCTAATATTAATATCTTATTACCATAATTTTCATCTTCATCTTTATATTTACAAACACCAATTATATTATATGGAGTATCTAGTTCTGATAATGACTTTAATATTTCTTTTGTTACATATACTTTATTTACATCCATATCTATTTTTTCATCTGATAAAAGTATTACCTCTAGTAAATCTTTACTTTTATAAGCTTCTTTTACAAGATGAATACCCTCTATTAAATACATTTTCATTTTATCTCTATATTTTTTTTGTTTTAGTTTTCTTAAGTTTTTAATTTTTTTATTATCTAAAGACTCTATAATCATACTACTCTCTCATTTCTTTTCTTAATTTTTTATAATTAGGTTCATTTTCAGAAACTAATTTCCAAAATTCTTTACTATGATCAAAATGAATAAAATGTGATAATTCATGTACTATTACATAGTCTAAATATTTTGGATTTTTATATATTAAATTATAATTTAGTGTTATTTTTTTTAATTGTTTATTACATACTCCCCATCTTGTTTTCATCTTTCTAATTACTAGTTTTGGATATTCTATATTTTCTGTAAATCTATTTATTACATCATCTAAATGTTTCTTAAATACTATTTCTGCTTGTTTTTTATACCACTTTTCTATATCTTCTTTATTTCTTACATATAAAGTACCATCTTCTAAATGAGGTTTTTTTATTATATTAATAATCATAATATCTATTTTATTTCCTAAATAATAATTACCTGATGTTTCTATATTTTCTTTTTTTTGTTTTTCTATCATTTTTATTATTGTATTTCTATTATCTTGAATCAATTTTTCAATTAATACTTTTGGAAATAGTTTTGATGTAGTTATATATATTTTTAAATCATCTTTTACTCTTATATATGTATTTTTATTATTCTTTCTTTCAATAATAACATCATAGTTATCTCCATTATATGAAAATGTCATACTACATCACCAAATATATTTTATCATATTTTTAATAATATTAAAATTCGAACTATTACTGTTCGAATATTAATTTTTTAAAATATCATTAACATATAAATATACTTTATTTTCATCTTTTTCTGTTACTAAATTATCTTTAATAAAGTATTTCATCATTATTTGCATTCTTTTTCTAAAGAAGCTATCATTTTCTTTTACATAATTATATCCATAATTATCTTCTAAATTTCCATATTTCATTTTAACTAGTTCTATTAAATATGTATATAAATTTCTTTTTTCTTCTATGGATAATTCTTTCCATAATATAGTATCATTAAATATATGAATACAGTTAATTAATTTTATTGAGTTTATATATTCACTTAATTCTTTAGAAGAATCATCTATCATATCCATAGATTTTAATATATCTAATATTTTCTCATTTTTATGAAATAAGTTTTTTCCCATTATACTATTTGGATTAAATGTATAATTATATAAACTATCATTTAGATATACTATTTTATCTGCTTTTATAATTTTTTCTAATACAAAAGGAGCATCTTCAAATAATATATCTTCTGGAAATCTAGAATCACCAATTATTTTTCTTGAAAAAAGTTTATTACATGGTCCTAGATTTTCTCTTAATAAATAATTATCTTCTAATTTATGTATATTTTTTGTATTTTCCTTTAAGTTTGGATAAAGTATCATACTACTAAATTTTTTATTATTAAAAACTCTATTAAAGTCATATCTAACTATATCTGCATTTGTTGATACAGCGCATTCATATGCTTTTTTTATAGTATCTTTTTGTAGAAAATCATCTGAATCAACAAACATTATATATTCGCCTTGTGCTAAATCTATTCCAATATTTCTAGCATGACCTACTCCTTTATGGCTACCATCTATTACTTTTATCTTATTTGGATAATTCCATTCATAATCTAATAAAATATCTAAACTATTATCTGTTGATTCATCATTTATAAGAATAATTTCTATATCTTCAAACGTTTGATTTAATAAACTATCTATACATGTTTTTAAATATTTTTCACTGTTGTATACAGGTACTATTACACTTACCTTTATCATAATATTTCTCCTTTATCTTTGCAGTCCAAGAAACATTATATCACATATATTTAAGTTTTGTTACAATTTTTAAAACAAACTTAATTGACTAGTTTCTGGCATATCACCAAATATACCCATTATACGCATTTTGTCTATTAAAGTACCTGATACTTTACACCTGTTTTGAAATTCTTCAATAGATATAAATGGTGATTTTTCTCTTTCTTGTGCTATATTATTTGCTACTGTATCACCTAAACCATCTATTGAGTTAAATGGTGGAATTATATCTGTTTCATTAATAGCATTATAAGTAGTAGCATTACTCTTATATAAATCTACATTTAAAAATCTTATTCCTCTTGCTGATGCTTCTAAGCATAGATGAAGAGATTCTCTCATTCCAGCATCTTTGTTAGTAGCATCTCTTCCTTTTTCATCTATTTCAACAATTTTATCTTTAATAGAATCATAACCTTTTATCATAGAATTAATATCAACATCTGTAGCCTTACAAGAAAGCCAAGATGCATAATAATATACTGGCATATGTACTTTATACCATGCAATTCTAAATGCACTAGTAACATATGCTGCTGCATGTGCTTTTGGGAACATGTATTTTATTTTATAACAAGAATCTATATACCAAGGTGCAATACCATTTTCTGTTAATATTTTTTCATATTCTGCCCATTGTTCTTTATCTTTTGGTTTACTTGCTCTTCCTTTACGAACAAATTCCATTATTTTAAATGCTGTTATTGGTTCAAGTCCATTATACATTAGATAAACCATTATATCATCACGACATCCTATTACTTCACTAAATGGTACTATATTATTTTTTATTAATTCTTGTGCATTACCTAGCCATACATCTGTACCGTGTGATAAACCAGATATTTTTATAAGTTCTGCAAATGTAGTAGGTTTTGTATCTTCAACCATCTGAATAGTAAATTTTGTACCAAATTCTGGAATACCAAGTGTACCTGTATTACACATTATTTGTTCTTCTGTTACACCAAGTGGTTTTGGTGATAAAAATATTCCCATTGTTTCTTTATCATCAAGTGGTACTTTTGATACATCTGTTTTTGTCATATCTTGTATCATACGAAGTTGTGTAGGATCAGAATGTCCTAATATATCTAATTTTAATACATCATCTTCTATTTTATGATAATCAAAGTGAGTAGTTCTCCATGCAGAATTTGGATCATCTGCTGGGAATTGATATGGTGTAAAATCAAATACATCCATATAATCTGGAATAACTACAATACCTCCTGGATGTTGTCCTGTAGTTCTTTTAACTCCAACACATCCTTTTGATAATCTTTCTATTTCTACTCCTCTTTTATTTATACCTTTATCTTCAAAATATCCTTTTGTATATCCATATGCAGTTTTTTCTGCTACTGTACCTATTGTACCTGCTCTATAAACATTATCAACACCAAATAATACTTTAGTATATTCGTGTATTGCTGCTTGGTTTAAATCAGAAAAGTTAAGATCTATATCTGGTACTTTATCAGCATTAAAACCAAGGAAAGTAGCAAATGGAATATCTTGTCCATCTTTTATCATATAAGTATTACACTTAGGACATTTCTTATTAGGTAAATCAAATCCACTAGAATAAGTCGCACCAAGTGCTTTTCCATCTTCTTCAAATATACTATGTTTACATTTTGGACATCTATAATGTGATGGAAGTGGATTAACTTCTGTTATCCCCATCATTGTTGCAACAAAACTAGAACCAACTGATCCTCTTGAACCTACTAAGAATCCATCATCATTTGATTTTTTTACTAGTCTTTGTGCAATTAAATAAATTGGATCAAACCCAGCACCTATAACTCCACCTAAACTCTTCTTTAATTTCTTTTCTAATTCTTCTTCTGTTAAATTTTCTTCAGTAGTATCTTTTAAATATTTTCTTACTAAATCTTTAACTGATGAAGAACCCTCTAATATAACATTATGTAATTGTTTATAAGCTTCTATTTCATATTCTTTTTCATCTAAGTTTTTATCTAAATAATATTTAACACTAGTAAATACTATATCTCCATAAAGTTCAACACCAAGTCTATTTTCAATATTATATGGAAGAGGATCTCCATACCATTCTTTTGCTTTATCATAAACAAGATCAGTTACAACTCTAGGACAATCAAGATAAGTTTCTCCATCATCTGCTTTTACTCTTGGAGAAAATGGTACCCCTCCTGTTTGAACAATTACATCAAATATTTCTACCATATCAAGAATTTTATTTGTATTTGTAACAACTATCTTTTTAGCAACATCTTTTCCTAAAAATTCAAATGAATCAAGCATTTCTTTAGTTGTCCTAAAATGTTGTGATGGAATATTTGAACCTTTACTATTTCTAATAAGTGGATGTCTACCTCTACCAGGAACATTTTGATTAATTATTATTTCTCTATAAATTTTATCTTCTTTTCTTAAATGATGAACATCTCCTGTTGCGACTATTATTTTTCCAGTTTCTTCTGTAACTCTTACTACCTTTTCAATATTTTGTATTACTTGCGCTTCATTTTCAAAAACACTTGGAACTAAGTGACAATATTCATCTACTGGTTGTACTTCTACATAATCATAAAATTTAATTATATTAGCAAGTTCCTCATCACTTTTTGTAGATGCTGATGTAAATACCTCACTTTGGTAACAACCACTACCAATTAATAATCCATCTCTATATTTTTCTACTTCACTTCTAAGTATTCTTGGCGTTTTATATAAATACTTTGTATTAGCAAAAGATATAAGTTTAAATATATTTTTTAAACCTTTATGATTTAAAGTTAAAATATTTATATCATGAGTTTTACCATATTTATGTATTTCATCTTTTGGTACTAAATTATTTAATTCACTAATTTTTCTAAAATTTTGGTCATACATTTTCTTTAGCATTTTATGTAATACGTATGCTGTTCCCTCAGCATCATAATTAGCTCTATGGTGTGCATCTTCATCAAATACTACTCCATATCTTTTTGTAATTGCTGAAAGAGAATGTCTTGCTTCTGTATTATCTAGTGCTCTTGATAATTCTAATGTATCTATTATAGGATTTTTAAATTCACCTAAGTTATATTTTTGATATGCCATTTCTATAAATGAAACATCAAATTTTGCATTATGAGCTACCATAGGAAGATTTCCACCTATCCAAGATATAAATTTCTTTACAGCCTCTTCTTCATTCATTTTACCAGCCAACATATCATCAGTTATATGAGTTATATCTATTATTTTTTGTGGTAATTTTCTTTTTGGATCAATAAGTTCATCAAATGTATCAATTATTTCTCCATTACATATTTTAACCGCACCTATTTCAATAATGCTATCTTCTCCACCTGCATTAAATCCTGTTGTTTCAAGGTCAAAAACTACATAAGTAGATAATAATATATCATCATCTGTTGGTCTTATTACTATATCTATATTATCATCAACCATTACAAGCTCACATCCATATATTACTTTAAATGGTTCTTCTCCTTCTTTTAAGTCTTTATTCATTCCTCTTACTAAATTAAATGCATTAGGGAAACTTTGAGCCCCATCATGATCAGTTATTGCAATACCTTTATGTCCCCATTTTTTTGCTTGTTTAATTAAATCTTCAACAGATACTACTCCATCCATTTGACTCATTAAAGTATGGCTGTGAAGTTCTACTCTTTTTTCTTCTTCTTCATCTTTTATCTCATTATCTTTTTTTTCTATTGGTACAATATTTTTTGCACTTAAAACATAATCATTAGAAAACGTATCAAAAGATACTCTACCATTTATTTTATACCAAGATCCCTCTTTTATATCATTACTTACTCTATTAAAATCTTCTTCATTTTTAAAGAATATTTTTGAAACAAGACTATCTGTTTCATCTGATATTTTTATAGTAATTATCTTAAAATTTGTTTTACTACTTTCAAATTCTTCTTTTGCAAATACATATCCCTCAACAGTTACATCATCTATTTCACCAGTAACATCTTTCATAGGAGTACTATCTTTAGTTATTTCAAATCCTAAAATAGCATTACTTTCTGGATCTTTTTTAGTACTAACAAGCTGAATTCTTTCTTTGTTTTTTTGTTTTGGAATACTTTTTATATGACTAATATTTTCAATAGTATCTTTTACTTCCTTATCAAGCTGATTTTCTATTTCTTCTTTTACTTTACTATCTTCATTTATAAGTTCAACTGAAAGAGAAAAATCACTAAATCCTATTTTTTTATACTTATCTACAATCATTTTTAATTTATTACTAATCATATTTTCTTCTGCTTTATTATAAGCAGGTATTACTAATCCATTTGTAGTATATTTAATACTTTTACCTAAAAAAATCATTGATATTGCTTTACCTAAATTCATACTATTTATTACATAATCAAAATAATCATTTATATGTGATTTATTAACGTTATTTGCCCTTATAGTATAAGTTACAGTATTTAAATTAGGAAATGCATCTTGTATATTATTATCAATATATTCTAATATATTTGATGGTAATAGCTGTTTTGTTTCAATTATAAAATTCCAATTTAATTTATCTTTTGATGATATAATTTTAATTATTTTTCCACCTGTAAAATATTTATAATCGTCTTTATTTAATTTTATTTTATCTAATAATAATTCTAATTTACTATCCATACTACTTACCACCCATCTATATATAATTATATCAATTATTTTAAATATTTAAGTCTTTTCTTTATAAGTAATATTAATTCCATTGATGCATCAATTTTATTTAATATTATTAAACTAGACTGAAGTTTTGTTTTAATTTCAATATTATCTTTTATATATTCTGCTTCTTTTTTATAATCAAAGTTATCTATTTTGTATTCAGAAATAAAATTATTTATATAATTTTCTATATCTTTTAATACATATATTTTTAAATCATATTCATCCATTTCAAGAACACCATAATAGGCTTCTACTAAACACTTAAATTGATTTTCTAATGACATTATTTCATCTCCAAATATTCATCATATGTAGTTTGTTTATCTATATATTTTCCATCTTCTTTAAACTCAATAATTCTATTTGCAACTGTAGATAAAAGTTCATGATCATGTGATGAAAATAATAATGCGCCTTTATATTCTTTCATTCCTTTATTAAGTGAAGTAATAGATTCTATATCTAAATGATTAGTTGGATCATCTAATATAAGTACATTCGCACCACTAAGCATAAGTTTAGATAACATACATCTAACTTTTTCTCCACCTGATAATACATTTACTTTTTTTAATGCTTCATCACCAGAAAATAACATTCTTCCTAAAAAACCTCTTATAAATGGTTCTTCTTGAACTTTAGAATACTGCGCTAGCCATTCTACTAAATTTAAGTCGCTATCAAAGTAATTATTATGATTTTTTGGAAAATAATCATAACTTACAGTAGTTCCCCATCTTATTTCACCCTCATCTGGTTTTATCTCTCCTGTAATTATTTTAAATAATGTTGTAATAGCAAGTTCATTAGTACCAACAAAAGCTACTTTATCAGTTGTATTAATAGTTAAATTCATATTTTTTAATACAACTTCTCCATCAATAGTTTTTGATACCCCTTTAAGTTCTAAAACATCTTTTCCAAGAGGTCTTTCTACTTCAAAATTAACATATGGATATTTTCTTGATGATGCTTTCATTTCTTCTAGTTCTATTTTTTCTAAAGATTTCTTTCTACTAGTTGCTTGTCTTGATTTTGATGCATTAGCAGAAAATCTTGCAATAAAATCTTTTAACTCTTTTATTTTTTCTTCTTTTTTCTTATTTGAGTCTTTCATTTGTTTTAATATTAATTGACTTGATTCATACCAAAAGTCATAGTTACCTATAAATTCTGTTATCTTACCATAGTCAATATCTATCATATGTGTACATACTTTATTTAAAAAATGTCTATCATGTGATACTACGATTATAGTATTATCAAAATTTATTAAAAATTCTTCAAGCCACATTTTAGCTTCAATATCTAAATAGTTTGTTGGTTCATCTAATATAAGTACATCAGGATCACCAAATAAAGCTGATGCTAGTAAAACTTTAACCTTTTCAGGGCCTGTTAAATCTTTCATAAGTTTATCATGATATGTATTATCAATACCAAGACCATTAAGTAAAATAGCGGCATCACTTTCTGCATTCCATCCATTAAGATCAGAAAATTCTGATTCAAGTTCTCCTGCCCTTATACCATCCATCTCTGTAAAATCAGGTTTTGAATATAATTCTTCTTTTTCTTTCATTATGTTATAAAGCTTAGTATTACCCATTATAACAGTATTAATAACATTCATATCATCATAAGCATTATGATCTTGTTTTAATACTGATATTCTTTCTCCTTTTGATATAATTACATCTCCAGTTGTTGACTCTATATCACCACTTAAGATTTTTAAAAAAGTTGACTTACCTGCGCCATTCGCACCAATAACTCCATAACAATTTCCTTTTACAAATTTTAAATTTACGTTTTCAAATAAAGTTCTAGTATTAAATTTTAGACTTAAATTACTAACTTGTAACATATTACCACATCCAATCTAACATAATATTATTTTACTTTATATACAAAATAAAGGCAAGTAAAAATAGTCTTTAATAAGACTATTTTGCTATATATAATCCATATAAATTACCAGTTTTACTATTTTCTTTTACTATGATAAATATATTATTATTTTTTTCATTAATTTCAACAGTATTAATTTCAGCATTTTTTATTTTCTTAACTACTTTAGCTTTTGAATTAATTACTTTTATATATTTATCAGAACTATTATTTATAAATATTGCTCCTCTATATGGTGGAATTATTTCTCCTGAACCATCATTTATTTTTTCATTTGACTTTAATTTATATTTTCTAACTTTATCTTTTTTAACATCATATATATTAACAATATTATCGTCTAAGTATACTATATTTGAACTACTATATTTTAAATAATCACTCTTTGATGTTACTAGTTTTTTACCACTTAAATTACATATAACTACATTACCATCTTCATCTTTATACTTATATAACTTTTTATTAGCTATTGTAATTATTGATGCATCTTCTTTACTAATTACCTTATTTTCTTTTGAAGAATATAAAGCTAAAGAATAATCATATTCATTACCAAATATTAGCTTTTGATCAATTACTATAGGTCTATCAGATGTTTTTAATAACTCTTTACCATTTGAATCATATAATACATATTTACCTTTATATTCAGTATCACTAGAAGATGTTGAATATCTTATTACTTTGTAACCATTTTCATATTGTATATAATCTGAAACAACTAAATTTGAATCTTCAATTTTATATATTTCTTTCATATGTTCAAAATCATATATTATAGTTCTAGGAGTACTACAATTATTTTTTGAACAATATATTTTTAAATATAAATCACTATTATTATCATTTAACTTATCAACTGTTGAATAATAATATGAATTATTTAAATCATAAGAATATATTTTAGTATATTTATTTGTATCTAAATTTAATACACCAAATGATTTATCATTCTTATTATCAACTAAAACATTTTTTTGATCTTTTTTACTTATACTATTTTCATACAAATAATAAGAATTTGAATCTACTTTTTCTTTTACTTGTAAAACTATATCTGAATCATTTAATTTTTCTTCATACTTTGTTTGTTTACCATCACTTTTTAAAAGATAATTTTCTCTTTTGTCATTTAAAACTTTAGTTATAATAAATTCACCAGATTTATCAGCTTTTTTATAACTTATAAATCCATCACCTACGACTTCATTTTTATCTATATCAAAGTAGTAATACATATTATTTTTTACATCTTCTACTATAAAATATAATACATTTGAAGAATTATCTTCAATAGTTTTAGCAACTTTATAATTATTTAAAACTCTTTCTCCCTCTTCATTTATTATAGTGTATGTATCATCAATCTTAAATTCAATATATTTTCCATCCATATATGTATCTATACTAGATATAGTATTATATAATTCAGTTCCTTTTTTATCTAAAATTGAATACTCACCAGTTTCTGAATCTTCCATTGATATAAAGTTTTTATTTATTACTTTTAAAGGATTGCTTGTTTGATACATATCTTTACCTTTAGAATTTACTATAGAAAATTTAACATCATTAGAATCATCATTATTAATTGTTCTCATTATAAAGTAATTATCAGTTAATTGATATGGAGTTTTCGAACTCTTGCTTTTACTATTATATTTTTCTTTATAACTAGCGACTTTCTTTCCATCAACGTTATATAACTCTACTGTATATTCTTTTAGTTTATCTCCTTTTATTGCAACAAAACCATTACAATATGAATCAATACATTCTAAATAAGAATAATTTGATTTTAATACCCTTTTTACACTTTTTATATCTTGGTTATTATTTTTATTAGATATAAAATTAGTAACAAAGAATATAAATAAAATGACAATTAAAATTATAGCAATAAATGATAAATATTTATTACTTGTTTTTTTACTATTTTCTCCCTTTTTTTCCATTTTACTAGCCTCCTATTTTCTAAATGTATTATATTATAAAAATCTTTTTAAATCAACAATAAATTAATTATTTAGTATTTCTTTTACAAATTTACCAGATTCTGATAAATATATATCATCTATCTTATCTTCTTTTGCACCTGGAAGAAAAAATGCTGATGATTCATTTTTATCTGATAGTGACCAGTTAGCCCATGATAAATTATTCTCATCCATAAAATCTACCCATTTTTTTGCTTCATCTAGATAAACTCCACCATTACCTGACGCATCACTTACTCCCCATTCTGATACAAATATTGGTATTTTATTTAATGCTTCTTTTACTCTTTGCCTTAAATCTTCTTTATGAGTTCCTGCATAAAAGTGAAAAGCATACATTACATTTTTATCATTTATTGGATTATTTGCTGCTTTATCAACCTCTTGACTCCAAGTTGGTGTACCAACTATTATTATTGAATCTTTACTATTTTCTCTTATAACACTTATTACCTCTTCGGCATATGGTTTTATATTTCCTTCCCATGTAATATTTCCATTTGGTTCATTACAAATTTCATAAATAACATTTGGATAATCTTTATATTTATAACTTATCTCACTAAAAAATTCTTTTGCCTCATCTTTATACATCATAGGATCATTATCACTTAGTATATGCCAATCTATTATTACATACATATCTAATTTTATAGCATTATCAATAATTTCTATTGCTTTATTTTTTAAACTTTTATCTTGTATATATCCATTTTCACTTGTATACATTGCAACTCTAATTAAATTACTATTTAAATCTTCTTTTAGACTTTTAATCATATTATAATTAGCAAAATTAAAATACCATTGTATTCCATGAGTACTCATTCCTCTTAATCTTACTTTTTCATTATCTTCATTTACAAGTGTATTATCTTGTATATGTAACCATCCTAAATCATTTTTTGTCATTTTCTCTTTTACCTCTTCTTTTGTACTTTTATTTATTTGTTTTTCTTCTATAGTATTTTTTCTAAAAACTATACAAAATACAGCAATACTAATTAATATTATAAATATCAATATCTTTTTCATATTATCACCTACATTAATATATGATTCCGTTTTCTTTTTCATATTTTTTCATAATCTTTAAACATTCTTCTCTATCAATTTGTTTTAAATCAATAATTTTATTATTTCCTTTTATAAATTCATAAATATCATTATCTCTAAAACCTATATCTGAAGCATCCTCTTTTGTACAAGCATAATATACTTTTTTTATATTTGCCCAAATTATAGCAGATAAACACATTGGACATGGTTCACAAGTTGTATATAATGTGCATCCATCTAAACTACTTGTTTTTAATTTTTTACATGCCTTTCTTATTGCTACAATTTCAGCATGTGCAGTTGGATCTTTCTTTTTAATAACTTTATTATTTCCCTTTGCAATTATATTTGAGTTTTTATCTACTATAACTGCACCAAAAGGTCCTCCCTCTTTTTTTGTTATTCCTCTTAAAGAAGCATCTTTAGCAAGTTTTATATATTTATTCATTTTATCATCCTCTCAAATATGATTATAACAAAAATTCATTAATTGATAAATAAAAAGATGATATATTTCTATATCATATATATATTATTGTACCTATTATTTACAACATTAAAATCAAGTATATAAAACAGATTTCTAATATATTCTTTTTTGTTTGTATTATACTGAAGATAATAAGAATGTTCCCACATATCTATAACAAGAAGTGGAATAAAATCAATCAAAGTAAGATCTTGGTGCTTTTCAATCTGAATTATTAATAATTTATCTAAATATCTATCATATCCAAATACTACCCAGCCAGGACCCTCTACATTTAACAAAGATGAATTTAATTCATCTATAAATGCATCATATGATCCAAAATCTTTTTTTATATGATTAACTATTTCCTTACTTAATAAAGTCTTATTAGGCATTGGAGTTAAATTTTCAAAAAATAAGCTATGTAAAATATAAGCATTTGCAGTAAAAGCTAATCTTTTTGATAAATTTTGTATATTATCAAAATTACTATTTTTTCTATTATTATTAAATTCATCCATTATCTTATTTAAATTATCTGTATATGCTTTATATAATACATTATAATGATAATTAAACATATCACTATCATAATAAGGTTCTAAATCTTTATAATCATATTTTAGCTTTATCATTTCATACATAATTTTCACCTAGTTAAATATATGAAATAAAATTAAAAAAGAATACATATACATGTAATCCTTTAAAATATTATTGAAATACAAAAGATAGCTTACCATCTTCTTCTAATTTTAATTTAGCAGAAAACTCTTTATTATTTTTAGATATAAATCCTTTTATATCACTAGATATTTTATTATCAAGTATCTCTTTAGCAATATTTTTATTTATTACTCTTTTACAAATATTCATACTTATCTTAAAATTACACCCATCTTTATAACCTGTGCATCCATAATTATATTTCCCTTTTATAACATCTTTTCCACATAATGGACATTTTCCAATATAATCTTTATAAAACCCAGTATCAAATTCAGGATTATTTTTATCAAATACTTCACTTATTTCATTTTCTGCTAATTGTACTACATCACAGACCCTTATATTTCCTTTATAAACTTGTTTTAAACCTTTACCAAGTTCACTAGTTTTATATTTATCCATACTTATATTCATATTTGATAAAGATTCAATTAGATACTTACCTTCTGGAAGTATATAATATACATCTTTTTTAAGTTCAATATATTTACTATTAATAGCATTATTTATAATACCTGTTCTTGTTGCTTCTGTACCAAGTTCAAGACCCTCAAATATTGCTTTATAATCTTCTGTATCATCATCGTCTTCTTCATTTAACTTTGCTTTATCTTCTTTAAATGGATTTTTCAAATAGTTATTAAGAGTTTCAATAGTATAATGTTTTGGTGCTGATTTTTTCTTTTCTTTTGGAATAAAATTAATATTTATTTCATCAGAAATATTTAGATTTGGAAGAACTTTATCATTTTTATTATATTCATCATACATAGTCCATCCTTTTTCAATTATTACATTTCCTTTTAATATAAATTCTTCTTTTTCACCTAGTTTTATTTTTATTTCAGTTTTTTCAATCTTACAATCTTCACTACAAAATACTGCGACAAATCTTCTCATAACTGCAGTATAAACCTTAATCTCATCTTCTGTCATATTTTCTTTTTTTGGTATTTTATATGTTGGAGTTAATGCAGAATGTGATTCTATTTTACTATCATCAAATATAGTTTTTTTATCTTTAAATTTTACTTTATATCCTAAATTAGATACTACACTTAATATTTCTTTTACTTTTTCTTTTTCATTAGTTGCTAAATACTCTGAATTTGTTCTTGGATATGTCAAATAACCCTCTTCATATAATTTTTGTACTATAGCAAGTGATTTATCCATAGGCATTTTATACTTTTTACCTAAATAGTTTTGAAGTTTAGTTAATGAGTAAAGTTTACCTGGCATAAGAGTATCTTTTTTAATAGTCTTATCTACTACTATTGCTTTTTCTTTATTATATTCATCACATAATTTTTTTGCATTTTCTAATTTTTCTTTATCAAATTTTTCTTTAGAATTAAGTTCTATTTCTTCTCCATTTGTTTTTTGATTACTTACTATACCATAATAAATATCTGGAACAAATTCTTCTATTTGTTTATCTCTATCATATATTGCTTTTACAATAGGAACTATTACTCTTCCTACTCTAAGAAGTGTACCTGTTTTTAATGTTGCATACCTAGTTAAATTAACACCATAAAGCCAATCAACATATGTTCTTGCAAATCCCTCATTTGCCAAATTATCATATTCTTTTTCATCTTTCATATTATTTAATGCTTCATTTACAGTTTTTGATGTTTGATCTTTAAGCCAAAGTCTAACTTGTTTTTTATTACTTTTAAGAGAGTTATTTATACATAATCTAACTATTATTTCTCCCTCTCTATCTGAGTCTCCTGCATTAACAACAGTATCTACATCATCTCTATTTATTAATTGTTTTATTATATTAAATTGTTTTACAATACCATCATCTGTTTTTTTATTTTGATCTTTTTTTAAATTAAATTTAAACTCTTTTGGAAAAAAAGGTAAATTATCTATTTTCCATCTTCTATCTTCTAAATTATCATAATCTTCTATATCATAAAGGGTAAATAAATGACCAAATGCCCATGATACTAAATAATTATCATTTTCAAAATATCCATCTTTTCTCTTCATATTTCCAATTGCGGACACAATATTACGAGCAAGTGATGGTTTTTCTGCAATTATTAACTTCATATATTTACCTCCTTTATTAATTTTAATATATATTATTTAAAATCTCAAGACTAATATTATTACATAAGTTTTCATATTTAGTTAATAATAACTTTAAGGGAGGATATTATGAAAGAAAATTATGAACTAATTATGCATATTTATGAAGATGCTCAAATGGCTTGTTATACACTTTGCAAATTAATAGAAGATTTAAAAGAAAAAGATAACAAAATAAAAAAGACTTTAGAAGACATATTAAAAGAATATACATATTATGAAAATGAGTCTAAAAAAATATTAGAAGAAAATAAAATTGAACTAAAAGAAAAAGGATTAATGAGTAAAATGATGGCTAGTAAAGGAATTAAAAAAGAAGTAAAAAAAGATAATAGTGATTCAGCTATTGCAGAACTTTTAATACAAGGAATATCTATGGGAAGCTTAGATATGGACAAAAAAATAAGTTCTTATGAAAAAGATACAGAAAAGAAATATATTAAATTTGCTAAAGACTTTTTAAAATTTCAAGAAAAAACTATATCTAATTTAAAAAAATACCTTTAATATTTAAAGGCATTTTTATTTAGGTTATATTGTACTTGTTTTAAAATCTTAATACTTTCATTTTCTTGAACAATAATATTATTAGCAAGCATTCTAAGTCTTGGATCAATTGGATATTTTAATAAATTTTGACACATCTTAATCGCACCTTCATGATGAGGTATCATTTCATATATAAAATCTAAATTTATATCAATTGTTGTTTTGCTATTTCTCATTTCATTTACCATATTTTGTACTATCTTAAAATATTTTTTAAAATAATTATTAACTTGTTTTTCAATATTTGCATAAGGTATCGTAGTATCTCCTATTTTTTGCATAGTTTCTATTTCGTTTTTTTGTATAGTTATTATAGTATTTGCTATATCAATTAGTGGTCTATAATATGTATAATTAAGTAAATTTTCACACATATAAATTGCTGCTATATGGTGTGGTATCATACATCTTATAAAATCTATTGTTATATTATTTGTAGTTGTTGTAATTCTCATTTCATTAGACATATTATATAGTATCTCATTAAACCTAGCTAAATAATAATTAGCATTTATTTCATTTTGATAGTTCATTGTACCACCCTAATCTTCTAATCTTACTAATATATAATATTAAAATATTAGAAAATTAATACAAATTATTAAAACATTACATTATTATTTTTTATTTCATAATAAGATATAAACATATGACCCAAACATTTTCTTAGTTTTTCCATATTATACTATGAGGTAAAATTTATGTTTGTAGAGGCAATTATAACTGCAATTATTGTAAGTATAGATGGATTTTTTTCAGGATTTGCTGTTGGATTAAAGAAAACAAAAATAAATATTAAAAAATTACTTATAATAGCAATTATACCAATAATTATGGCTATGCCAATTATGCTTATAGGAAATGTTGTTAGTGAATTTATAAATAGTAATATTGCAAATTATATTGGATTTTCTCTATTTATATTTCTTGCAATATCTTCTTTTATAAATATAAGAAAAAATAAAGATACTAACGATTATGAAAATAATATTAATCTAACAAATAGTATTATTATAGGATTTACAATTGGTATAGATTCATCTATTAGTGCTTTTTCATTAGCACTTATGCATCATAATCCATTCATTACTCCATTCTATTTTGGTATTACACATGGAATATTAATATGGTTAGGTAATAGAATTTCATTAAGTAATAAGATATCTAATATACATAAAATTGAATATTTAAGTCCAATATTATTTACAATAATTGCATTTACTAGAATATTTTAAAAAAAGAACATAATGTTCTTTTTTTATGATGTTTGTTTTACTTTTTCTTTTAAGTCTGATTTATCTTTATACTTAGTATGAAGTAATTTATTAGATATATTACTTAATGGATTATTTAAATATTCTTTATATACTCTAATAATATCTGGATTTTCATGTGCATATCTAAGATTATCTTGCTTATCTCTTTTATATAATGAATCTATTCTCTTTTGTTTTTGGTTTATCTCTTCACTAGGTAAAAGCTTAGGTTGCCCTCCACCACCTACACATCCTCCTTGACAATTCATAATTTCAATATAATTATATTTTGATTTACCATTTTTAACATCTTCTAATATAGGTAATGCGTCTTTCATTTTATGTACTACTGCGATATTAAATTCTATGCCATTTATATTAATGCTTGATTCTTTTACATTATCCATTCCACTAATATTTTTAAATTCAATATTTTTTAATTTTTTACCTGTTAATATATAATTTACCTCTCTTAATGCTGCTTGCATAACTCCACCAGTATTACCAAATATCATTCCAGAGCCTGTACCCTCAGATAATAATGGATCAAAATCACTATCCTTTAAATTAACAAAATCAATATTTTCATTTTTTATTATATCTGCTAATTCACTTGCAGTTATAACTAAATCTGTACCTGTTATTTCATCTTTTGTTATCTCATATTTTTTTGATGTACAAGGTGTAATTGCAACTGTAAATATATCTTTTTTATCTAGATTATTTTTCATAGAAAAATAATTTTTTACTATCTCACCTTGCATACCTATTGGACTTTTACAAGTTGATAAATTAGGTAAAAGTTCTGGATAAAATATCTCAGCATATTTTACCCAAGATGGACAACAACTTGTAAACATAGGTAATACACCATTATTTTTTATTCTACTTATTAATTCATTTGCTTCTTCCATAATTGTTAAATCTGCTGCAAAAGTTACATCAAAAACATAATCAAATCCTAATTTTCTAAGTGAAGTTACAAGTTTACCTTGAATGAATTCTCCTTTTTCTAAACCAAATTCATCTCCTATTGAAACCCTAACAGCAGGAGATGTATATGCGACTAATACCTTTTTATTTTCTTTTGCTTGCTTTAATTTTTCAGTAGAACTTTTAGGTACTATGCATCCTACTGGACAAAACTGTATACATTGACCACAATTAACGCATAATTTACCATCACATATATCATCTATTCCCTCTCTTTGTTGACATATATTTTTACACATTCCACAATCTATACAATTTTTTTCAATTCTTTCTATAGATGGATTATCTTTAGAAATTTTTATAGCATTTTGAAGTTTCTTATCATTATCTAATCCATTTATATATTTACTATCCATATATCCTCCACTAACTAATAATATTATTAATATTACTTTTTAAGTCACTTATTAAATAGTCTATATTAAATTTTATTAAATTTATTATTATTTCTTTTGATTCTTTATCTATGTCATTTAAATTATTTATTATATTTGATAATTTTCTAAAATCTAATAAATCATTCGCATTATATATCCCATTATTTTCTAGAGAATCAAATATAATTGTTACTGCTTTTTCTCTTTGACTATCATCATATTTATCTAACCACATATTTGTACTTTTTTCAAGTCTCTTGCTCATTGTACTTAAATTTGAAGAAACTAGTTTATTATCTTTTATTTCCCAGTACATAACACTATGTGCAAGTATATCTATTCTAGAAGATTTTATAACTTTATAATTATCATTTTTAAGTAATACCCCTACATAAGAGTAATTTGGTACTATATGTATATATCTATCTTTTATTCTTTTATAATTTTTAGAATTTAATTCATTACTTCTAAGTCCAGGACCATCATTATTATATATTAATTTAATTTTTCTTCTTAAATATTTTCTACAATACATACTTGATACAAGTGCTAAATTTCCACCTTTTGAATGACCTATTACTATTACATTTTTATCAAATAAACTTATATTTTTATTTAAATATTTTCTTGCACAAGTTTGTGATGGAACAGGAAACTTATATGACATTTGAAAATCTTCTTTCCATCCACTAATTAAATAATCAGTACCCTCAAAGGCAATAACAGTTAAATCTTTTTTTACTTTAAAACTAATAGCACCAAATTGTTTATTATTATCACCTATATAACAATAGCTATATAATAAAACATCTTTATACCTATCACTATTAATGGCTTCTTTTAATACACGATAAGCATCTATTGCTGATTTTCCATATTTTTTTATAGAATCAAATGAATTATTATCTAAATAAATTTTACCTGCATCATTAAGAGTAATATATTTTCTTTTTTCTGAAACTATATTACTAAAATTCAAATATGTAAGAGTAGAAAATACTAAATTATCTATTTCATTAAAATCTTCTTCTTCAAAAGTAATATTACTATAATTTCTTATATAATTTTTTATATTTGACATTATTACTCACCTATTAAACTATATTTTATTTATAAATAAAATACTTAAGTTTATTAAGTATTTAATCTATATTAATTATTTCATATTCTCTTGTTCCAATACCAAGTTTTTCAGCTTCTTCTACTGTATGAATAGCATGTTTTTCATTCATTCTATTTACTAAAGATGCCTTACCCTCATCAGTAGAGTTCATAATTTGATCAAAACAACATTGGTCTATAGCAACTGGATCAAGAGAAGCAAATATACCAATATCTTCCATTTCTGGATCATGTGGATTAGAATCACAATCACAATCTATTGAAATATTATTCATAACATTTATATATGCCATATTTTCTTTTTTAAAATAATCTACAACTGATTTATCTGCTTCTGCCATACTTTCTAAAAATCCATCTTGATCATCAGTATGAGACCACATAGCATCTGGATCTGTAGTAATACCAACTGAATGAATCCATGCTTTTCCATTTCTTGATGCAACTCCTATACTCATATTTTTAAGAGCGCCTCCAAAACCTCCCATCGCATGACCTTTAAAATGAGATAACATAAGCATTGAATCATAATTTTTTATATGTGAACCTACATAATTAACACCATTTAGATGTTTTCCACCATTAATAGGTATTGTAATTTCACCTTCACAATCCATAATGTCACATGATGCAATTTTTGTAAATCCATGATCTTCTATTGCTTTCATATGATCATCTACATTAAATCTTTTTCCTCTATAAGCAGTACAACATTCAACAATTGTACCATCTAATTTATTTACAAGTCCCTTTATTAAATTAGGATTTAAAAAATTATGTCCTCCTGGTTCTCCTGTTGATATTTTTACAGCTACTTTACCTTTTAATTCTTGTCCTAATGCTTCATAAATTTTAATTAAACTTTCACTTGTTATTTCTTTCGTAAAATATACTTTTGCTTTTTCCATAATAAACTTTCCTTTCTTTTTACAAAACTGTATTTATCCAGTTTTCAATTTCATTTTTTGAATTATAAACATTACTTCCATAAATTGCACAGCCATCTTTTACATCTGCATTATTACATATTTTTTTAATTTCGGATACACAATTACCTAAGCCACTACCCTCATGTGTTGTAAATGGCATTATAATCTTACCATCAAAATTTAATTTTTCAAGCTGAGTATACATAGCCATTGGAGGATAACCCCACCAAACTGGAGTTCCTATATATATTATATCATAATCATCTATATTGTCTAAGTAATTAACAAGATTTGGCCTTTTATTTTCATTTAATTCTTGTTTAGCTACATCGCAACATTCTTTATAACTATATGGATACTTTTTAATAGGCTGAACTCTAAATAAATCAGCATTTGTAATATCTTTTATAAATTCTGCCACTACTTCAGTATTACCTTTATCTATATTTCTTATTCCATCTGACATATAATTTTCTCCAGTATGTGAAAAATATATAACTAAGCTTTTTCTATCCACATTATCATCCTTTCTTACTAGTTAAATTATATTATAAAATAACTAAATTGTTAATACTTTTTTAAAATTAAAACTCTGATTATTTATAATTAGAGTCATATTTTTTACTTATATATATTTTTCCAAATGCATAAAAACAAAAATTTTAAAAGTTGTTTTCTAAATTATCAAAATTTATTAGAAAATATATTGTTTTAAGAACAAATGTTTGATATAATTAATTTGGAACATTTAATAGTTGGGTGATTGCTAAACTTCATAATGAAGGGAGGCGATAGTATGAATAAGAAGGATTTTTTAATTCTATCTTTAATCATTCTTATCTTCCTATTAGTATTATTACTATTTATAGTTTTAATATAAAAGAAAATCACCTAACTCAGCAATGATTTAGGTGATGCACATTATATGGCAACACTCAACATGCGATATTGAATGTTCCCTTTTTATTTTATTCAAGTTTCCTTGACATATTCATAATAACATAAAAACGACTCTTTTGCAAGTCGCCTTTTACTATACTTGAAAAATCCAAGTTTCCTATCAATCTGGTAGCGACGGGGGGATTCGAACCCTCGACCCTTCGGGTATGAACCGAATGCTCTAGCCAACTGAGCTACATCGCCATAAAAAATAAGCAATATGATTATAACAAAATTATTGAATTTTAACAATACTTTTTTTTAAATTAATAAAAATTAGTATTATTTATTAATATTATCTTTATTATTTATAAAAATATAACTATAAATTTTATAATTAAAAAGGAAAATAAACTTATTCTCCTTTTTTTATTTTTTCTTCAAATATTTTTTTATTATTTATCATTCTTTCATCATCTGGAGATATTTCTAATGCCTTATTAACATATTCTAAAGCAAGTTTATTGTTTCCTTTAAAATGATAACTTAATGATAATAAATCATAGATTGTATGATCCCAACTAAAAGGCTCATTTATGTATGTTTTAGCATATTTATCAATTTTTAATGCTTCTAAACAACACTTTTCTACCTCATCCCAATTTGAAAATGTAGATTCAAGAAGAGCCATTTCTATATAAGGATCTCTTAAATGAGGTGCTTCTTTTATTGCTTTATTTAACCACATTCTAGCTTCGTCATATCTCTTTAAGTTAATATAACATCTAGAAATAAATCTCATAGATGCACATCTCTCATCTTTCCATTTAGCAGTTGGTAAATTCAAATGTTTTATTAATGTATCAATACAATCATTCCATCTACCATAAAACATATACTCTCTACCTAAATAATGCATATTTCTATCATCTTCTGGCGTTTCTTTAACAGATAATTCTAAAAGTGGTAGATAACCGCTTCTTGATTTATCTTTATCTGGATAATGATTAACAGTTATTTCATCAGTTGTTAAAAACACTTCTTTTTCTCCTGTGTACGTAAGTACTTCATGAACAGGATGAGACCATTTATAATTTTTTCTTGTATGTATTTTATCTATATAAAAATTTACTGATGGATTACCATATTTATCAAAACTCCAATTATAATTATATCTAAGTCTAGTTACATTATCATTCCAAATTTCTTCTAATTTTTCTCTCCAACCTTTTACTAATACCTCATCTAAATCAATACATACACATATATCAACATCTAAAGGAACTAATTCTAATGATCTATTTCTTGCATCATCAAATCTCCAAGGTACTATTTCTTCTTTATATACAGTTGCTCCTCTTTTTTTTAATTTTTCAATAGTATTATCGGTAGATCCTGTATCAAGAACTACTATTTCATCAGCATCTGATACAGAATCCATCCATCTATCTACAAATTTTTCCTCATTTTTACTTATTGCATATACACATATTTTATATTTATTCATAAATATTATGAACCACCTGTTGCGCCTCTTGGTATTGTTAAATTAAGATAGAAATTTGGTGCTGTTCCTGTTATTGATGCAGCAGCATTAGTACCTGCTTCTCCAGTTTCAACATTACCAATTTGTATTGTTGGTGTTTCTCCATCTTCTCCTGGCTCTCCTTCTTCTCCTTGAGCACCAGTAGCACCTTGTGGTATTGTTAAATTAAGATAAAAATTTGGTGCTGCTCCTGTTATTGATGCAGCTGCTGCTGTATCTGGTGTACCTTGAACTACATCTCCAATTTGTATTGTTGGTGTAGCTCCTGTTGGACCTGTTTCACCAGTTGGTCCTGTTGGACCTGTTTCACCAGTTGGGCCTGTTGCGCCAGTTGGGCCTGTTGCGCCAGTTGGTCCTGTTGCACCTGTTGGGCCTGTTGGACCTATTGGACCTGTTGCTCCTGCTGGAATAACAAAATCTAATACTGCATTTTCAGTAGTTCCAGAATTTGTAACTGATGCAGCTGTACCTGCTTCTCCAGTAGTTGTTGTACCAACTGTTATTGTTGCAGGGCCTTGTGGACCTGTTGGACCTGTTGCTCCTGTTGGACCAAAACATGGTCTACAACATGCTCTTTTATTTTGCTCAATCATTTGTAATATTTGTTCATCATTATTACAGTTATTCATTTTTTCCCTCCTCTCTATAATATATTATGATTTTATAATTTTTTTGAATAATCTATAATCACATATTTCTTTTTTTTACTACCCTAAATATTGTATAAGTATAGTTACTAAAGGATTTACAAAATATGATTGTGATGCAACAGAATCTATAGATGGTGCATTCAATACTAAATCATTTTCACCTGTGTTAACTAATTCAAAATAATCTCTAACTATATCTGATACAACAAACATTCCTTGGCCAACTATTCTTATATTTTTTTCATTATCATACCAAGAACTTCCTCCAGCATAAATAACTTTTTTGCTAACACTTTTAAAACCTACTGATATTACATTTTGTTTTTCATCAAAAGACTGAGAAGATTTGGGACTTGCAGTAACAACAAAATCAATTCTATATACACCCTCTTTAGAAAAAGTTATTGAATAATCATCATGTAATGTACACATTTGCGTATTATCTACTTCTTTTCTTAAAATAGGAATTCTATGATTTTTTACTACCGTATGTCCACTAAATGGAGGTGTATCATTTAATGTTACTAAATATACTACTCCTATTTCTTCTGGACCTGCTGGTCCTGTTGGGCCTTGTGGACCTTGTTCTCCAGGATTACCTTGATCACCTTGTATTCCTTGTAATCCTTGTGGACCCCTAGGTCCTATCTCACCTTGTTTTCCCTCTGGACCTGTTGGACCTTGCGGACCTCTTATTACTCCTACATCATTCCATTGTTGATCATTTTCAGACCAAACATATAAATTATCACCTACTAAATAGCCATCTCCAGCTTCACCCTCTGAATGTTCTCTTTGCAAATCTTCAAGTGTACTATATGAACCTAATATTTTAACACTTGTTCCTGATGGACCTGTTGGACCTTGTGGACCTGGTTCTCCAGTTACACCTCTTGGTATTACAAAATTTAAAATATGATTAATACCACTGCCAGTATCTGTTATACTAACACCTGCCATATCGTCTGTTAACTCAACATCCCCAATACTTAAATTTATTGAATCTCCTGGCAGTCCTTGTTCTCCTTGTGGACCTGTTGGGCCTGTTGGACCTGGTCTACCTTGTAATCCTTGTGGACCTTCTAATCCTTCACTACCAATAGGACCTTGTGGACCTGTTGGACCTGTTGGACCAAAACAAACTTTACAACAATTTTTATTTTTCTCTATTATTTGAAGTAATCTTTCATCACTATTACAAGAGTTCAAAGTTTATACCTCCTTTCTTTTATATACTATGAAATATACTTTTTTCTAATAATTATTAAACACTATAAAATAATAATCTTATAAATATCACTACATAGTATTTTTTACTACTTCAAACATTTTTTCTAAAATATTACATTAAATTACTAATAGAATTTAACACATTAAGTTATATGTTAACATAAACAAATATTTTTATGATATAATATTGATATATGTAATATGGAGGATATTTATGCAATATAGTAATGTCAAACCTATTATTAAAACATCAAATGAAATATTTAACTTTATCACAGATGAATATTTAGCTAAAAAAATTTTATTAGGATGTTTTATTAATGATAGTTTCAATAATGATGTATTTTTAAAAATTAAATTTCTTAAAAAAGATTGTGATTCTAAATCTATTGATGATACTTTTATTGATATTCATACTAAGACTATAAAATACTTTAATTTAGCAAAAAATAGTTCAAATATTAATCTAAAAACAGTAAAGAATATACTTACAAGTTTATCATACTTTTATCTTCTTGAAGCTTTTGATGAACATTGTAAGTTTAATGATAATCTAATAGAAAAAATAAAAATTAAATTTAAAAATGATTATTTAAATGTTATATCAAAAGTTGATAAATTATTTTTATCAGAAGATATTAAATCTACAGATGTTGAAATAATAAATAATTTTGAAGATAAAATTGATTACGATGATGAACTAATAAAAAAATACATTATATTAAAAAAATGGCAAGATAAACAACATAATTTTTATTTTAAACAACTAGAAAATTTTTATAAAAGTTTATTAAAAAAAGCATATCCAGAAATATCTAACGATGATGATTTAGAAAATAATATTTTAACGAAATTAGTATTTAAGATTATAAATAAGGATAAAATTGTAGATATTGACACTATAAGTGTATTATCAAAACTAGATTTAAAACAAGAAATTGTAGATAATTTTGGTGGTAAGGCATATGGACTTGCAAAACTAAAATCTATTAAAGCTAAAATACCATTAACTTTTGTTATTCCTGTTAATAAAAATGTAACATTTAAAGAATTAGATAAAATTATTCCTAAAGAAATAGAAAAATTTTCTATTAGAAGTTCTGCCGATATTGAAGATGGTGAAAAATACTCTTTTGCTGGTATGTTTGATTCTTATCTTAATATTAAAAGAGCTGATATAATATCTTATATAGATAAAGTTAAAAATTCTATTAAAAATAAACGCTTAAAAAGTTATATAAAGAAAAATAACTTAAAAAAGCCTAATATGGCAGTTGTAATTCAAGAATTTAAAGAACCTGAAAAATCTGGTATATGGATTGGAAATAATTTAAATACTGGAATATTAGAATATACAGATGGAAATGGTGAAAAATTAGTTTCTGGTAAAGTAATTCCAAAACAAGAAATATGGAATAATAAAATTGATAATAAACATTCATTAATGATTAATAATCACTATATAGGAAAAGAACTTATAAATTTGCAAAAAAAACTAAAAACCATATGTGATTTTGAATGGATGATACTTGATAATCAATTAGTTATGCTTCAATTTAGACCAGTTACAACAAAAATCTTAAACAAAAGCAATAATATTTCTTCAGATTCTTTAATAAAAGGAATACCTTGTTCTCCTGGGAAAATAGAAGGAAAATTACAATTTTTAAACTCTCCACAAGAAAGTTTTAAAAAAGGAAATATATTACTTGCATGGATAACTGATCCAGATTGGCTTCCTCATATGATTAAAGCTAAAGGTGTTATAACTGCAAGTGGTGGATTCTTATGTCATGCAGGTATTATATGTAGAGAACTTAATATACCTTGCGTAACTGGTATTGGTGGTGATGCAATAAAAAAATTATCTATTTTAGATAATGCTACTGTTATACTTGATGCTGATAATGGATTAATATCAATAAAGCAAGATGAATTATAACATCAAAATAAAATTATAATAAGAAGATAGTTATAAGTGATATGAACCCCATTTCTTGGATATAGAAATGAGGTTTTTATATGCACTCAATATCAAAGTTTCAACAAATTCATAACTAATACTCGAAATAAAGGATTATACCATCTTTAATTCTTTATCCTATGAATTTGAAATGTCACTACTATCCCATTTTTTGAAGTCAGAATCTAGTTCCAATCTTTTAGCTCTATTTACTTTTCTTTCATCGCTTACTTTAACATCTCTTATATTTTTTAATGCATATTTAAAAAAATTAATAGCTTTTTCATCACTAATGTCAGGATAAACATTTTTAATTTTTGTATATATTGCTTGTGCCAAGTCTATATCACATAAAATTTCAGTTTGAATTCCACCAAAATTACTACTAAGATAATTTTTCCTTAAATAATCATACATTATTTTTTGTGTACCACTTAGACAATCACGTGACTCATTCAAAACACTATTATCTAAACCACACTTTATACAGCCACAACTTTCATAGCTACGACCCTCATATCTATCATAATCTATTTTAGAATATACCAAAATATGATTACAAGTTGCATATTCTTCCATTTTTATATCTCTAAATAAACTAAATTGATCATTACTTAAGATTTCATTTTTTTCTTTTAAGTCAAAATATCTTTTTAATATTTCATTTTTTTCAAGTGTTTTCATTTCTGTAATAATTGCGCTTCTTTGCTCTATTATTTTGTTATATTTTTCTTTTAAAGTTTCCATAAAAACCTCCAAATTCTTACAATTATGATATCACAATATTTTAAATAAGAAAAGTTATTTAATCAAAGTTTTTTAAACTATTTATAATTTCATTCTACTTCATTCTTTTTGATAATATTTGTTCTTCGTCTGTTTTAGTAGATTGTAATACTTCTTGCTCTTCTAATAGTTGAATTCTTAAGCGCTGTAATGCTTGTTTTTGTTCTTCTGCTAATTTTTCTTGTGTTATACCTTTTATTTTTAAATAGTCAATTAAAAATGATATATCATATTTTTCATCTATATTATATGGATTTTTTTCTATCTCTTTTTCATCGTTTTCACTATCATTTAAATCTATACTTGTATTAATTTTTAAAGCATCAGCAACCATTTTCTTTTGTTCTTCAATAGTTAATCTAGATGCGTAACCGCTAACTTTTAAAATATTAATATCATTTAACGATTCATCAATTTCATAATAAATCTCACTATGTTTATTACCATTATTAATTTGGACGGAGTCTGCTTCTGACAATATTAGTTCTGATTTTAATTGTATGATTACGGCATTTAACATTGTTGGATTTTTTAAATATTCTTTTTTTTCGATTTCTGACATTTCTTCTAAAGCATCCATTATTCTGAACTGATCTAGAATAGTTATTCTAATATTATTGTATTTCATTGCTCTTTGAAATGCCTGCATTAAATTAAATATTGGTATTAACATTGATTGAAATATAATCTTTGATGCATTTGGATTTAAGTTTTCAAATTCCGATAATCTTGTTGTATTAACTTTATATCCAGCATCTGCAACATCTTTAAATACTCTAAATTCATTTATTATTTCCATACCAAAACTTGCAACAATTGTTCCTAACCATAAAGTTAAAAATTACATAATAGATTCTCCTTTTTAAATTAGTTATTATTCTAACACATTTACAAACTATTATCAAATACAATTTACCAAATAGTTATTTTGACAAAATAATTAACCCCTAGGTATTTTGACACAAGTGTAAAAATAACCTAAGGGATTATCTTTTTTATATTAAGTCCGAAAAAGTTCAAATAGATTCGTCACTGGTACGCTAAAGGAAGACGTAAGGCAACTTTTATTTTTATAATTATTTATTTAAATTATATTTATTAATAGTTTTAATCAAATATTTACAACTATCACTTACTTTGTCTGATTTTGTAGCTTCATTATATTTAAAAAAATGATAACCTTTGCATTTTGTTGGTTCCATAACTTTAATATTACCATTAATATATTTAGCAAAATAAATTACAAATAACCAATTAGTATCATTTTTAAAACTATGAAAAATTCCAATTGAATCACTAAATTCTAAATTAATTTCTTCTCCTGCTTCTTCTTTTACTTCACGAATAATTGCTGATTTAAAGTTTGAATCTTCTGGATCAACCTTTCCACCAATATCTTCAAATAAACCATTTTCATCACGTGATTTTTCCCCTCTTTGTTGTAAAAGTATTTCTCCATCAGAGTTTTCTATATGAACAATTACTCCTATTTTTTGGTTAGGAAAATTAAATTTTTCTAAATCTTTAAAAGTTGCTTCATGATTTAATAAATAAAAATGCATTATCAGTACCACCTATCTAATATACATATTGGTATTGGCAATATGCAAGTATGTTTTCTATCTTTACAAGTATTTTTCCGAGTTTGGTATTTATCTGGTACGAGTGAAATAATTATTTACAACTTTTACCATTAAAATATTCTTCTCTAGTTATCGAATAAGATATTAAATCATTTCTTTTGTTATCTTTATCAACAACTCTGCTTCTTAATATACCCTCATATTTCATTCCTGATTTTTTCATAACTTTGCCACTTGCTGGATTATTACTCATATATTCTGCACAGATTAATTCTGCATCAGCTTCTTCAAATAAATATTTTATAACAGCTTTCAAAGATTCTGTTGCATATCCTTTATTCCAAAATTCATCTCCATAACAATATCCAATTTCACATGTTCCATACTTTAAAAATTTGGTTGATACATCAATAGTACCAATTACTTCTTTATTTTCTTTTAATTCAACAATCCATCTAAAAGTTTTTGGATTTTCATATTCTAAAACCCAATTTTCATATTGTTTTAGAGTTATATCAACAGTTTCATGCTTTTTCCACAAAACATATTTATCTACATTATCTTTGTTGCACCAATTCTTAAAAGCATTATAAGCATCTTCTATAGTCAACTTTCTTAATAATAATCTATTTGTTTCTATATTTTTTGTTCCTATGTATTTCATATATCTCATCTCCATAACAATTTATTTATACAAAATTATTAACCCTCTAGATATTTTAACAAGTATATCAAAATGACCTAAGTAATTATCTTTTTTATTATAATTATTTTAATATGTAAATTAGTTTTGAATGCATTTAATGATATTTATTAAGAATTTCAGTTCTAATTTTTGTATATTGCTTTATATTTAATGGTAGTCCAAACTCTGCCTTTTCTAAAACAGACATATAATTGACAAATATATCAATTTATACCATAAATATTATATCAAAATTTTAAACATTTTAAAACTCGAACTATAATAGTACGAGTTTGGTATCAACCTGGTGCGGGAGATGGGACTTGAACCCACACAACTAAAAGTTAAAGGTGTTTGAGACCTTCGCGTCTACCAATTCCGCCACTCCCGCGCAAGTTAATTATAACATAAATAAAAAAGATTTCAATAGAAATCTTTTACTCACCTACTATTTTTTCAAGTTCTTCTTTCATTAATTTACTTGCAACCATAGGATTTGCCTTACCTCTTGTTTTTTTCATTACTTGACCTATAAAATAATCAAGTGCTTTTGGATTTTGTGGATCATATGTTTTAGCTTGACTTTCATTTTCACTAATTACTTCTTTTACAATATCCATTATTGCATTTTCATCTGTTATCTGCATCATACCTTCATCTTTTACTACTTGTTTTGGAGTTTTTTTATCTTCTATACATTTATAAAATACATCTTTTCCTTGTTTACTAGATATAGTCTTTGATTCTATTAATTCTATTAATTCTTTTAACATTTCTGGTGTCATAAAGAAATCTTCTATTGACACTTCATTATAATTTAAGTAACTAAGTATCATACCATTTACCCAATTAGCTGCTTGTTTTATATCGCAACCAAGTTCTACTGCTTTTTCAAAATAATCACTAATTGATTTTTCTTTTACAAGAATATTTGAATCATATTCACTTAAATTAAATTCATTAATGTATTTCTTTTTTCTATCATAAGCAAGCATTGGTATACTTTCTTTTATTTCTTTTAACCACTCATCACTTATCTTAAATTTAGGGATATTTGGATCAACAAAATATTTATAATCTATAGCATCTACTTTTGATCTCATATATATTGTAGTACCAGATTCTTCATCCCATCTTCTTGTTTGTTGTGGCATACTATCATATTCATTTGTTTCTTTTAATTTAGTTTGTCTTTTTATTTCATAATTTATTGCATCTCTTACTCCACCAAAAGAATTTACATTTTTTATTTCTACTTTTGTTCCATAATTACTTAAATCACTATCATCTAGATTTTCATCCATAATTGAAATATTAACATCACATCTTATTTGACCTTTTTTACTATCTGCTTCAGATATTCCTAAATATTGATATACACTTCTCATATGTTCTAAGAATGCTACCGCTTCTTCAGCATTATTAAAGTCAGGTTCTGTTACTAACTCAAGTAATGGTACACCTGCTCTATTATAATCTATAGTAGATGTATCATATAAATGATCAAGTGATGCAGCATCTTCTTCTAAGTGTATATTATTTACTCTAATAGTTTTTTCTTCTCCATTACAATCAAATGATACCTTTCCATATATACCTACTGGTATTGGTTTTGTTTCTTGAGTTATTTGATAATTCTTAGGCATATCAGGATAATAGTAATTTTTTCTTTCAAAATACATATATTTTGGTTGTGTACAATTAAGAACGATACTTGTCATTAAAGCCATTCTTACAGCTTCTTTATTAACTACTGGAAGTGTACCCGGAAATCCCATATCAAGTGGTCTTATATTACTATTTGGAATAGATGAATAAGTATTTGCTGCACTTGAAAATACCTTAGTATTTGTCTCACTTATTTCACAATGCATCTCTAAACCAATTTTTGCTTTATAATTACTCATTATCCTCACCTCCTGCAATTTGATTTTTATATGGCATTACACTTTCTAAAGCATAAGCAATATTAAGAACATTACTATCATCATAACAATTACCTGTTATATTAACTCCTACAGGAAGATTATCTATAAATCCATTTGGAATTGTAATTGATGGAAATCCACCATAATTACCTATTTGAAGATGTTCTTCAAGTACTTGTGTTTCTTTTGTTAATATATCTTTAGAACCATCTAATTTTTTTGCTGGGCCAGTTCCAACAGGAAGTATAACTGCATCATATTTTTTAAATAATTCTTTCCATTTATCAACAAGTAATCTTCTTACTCTTTGAGCATTTCTAAAATATCTTTCTTGATTTTGTGATTGAAGTACATAAGAACCAATTACAAATCTTCTTTTAATAAGTGGAGAAAATCCTTTTGTTCTATGATCTTTCATCATATCAATATAATTATCTCCTTCTCCTCTTGGACCAAAAACAATACCAGTTAAATTAGACATATTACTTGTTGCCTCTGCACAAGATATTACAACATATACTGCAGCTGATGCATTAAGTAAAGTTTGATCAACACTTTCTTCTTCGACTTGTATTCCAAGTTCTTTTGCTTTTTCAATAGTTTTCATAAAATTTTCTAAATGTTTTTTTAATTCATCTGAAGGATTTGAATAATTATTTATATCACAAATTTCTTTTATATAACATATTTTTTTATTTTTAACATCTCCAGTTAATGATTCTGCTAAATTAATATTACTTGAATCCCAAGATGTCATATCATTTTTGTCAATACCTTTCATATTATCTACAACAATTGCGGCATCTTTTACATTTCTTGTAAGTACTCCTAAATGATCTAATGAAGAAGCAAATGGAAATAATCCATATCTACTTATCATTCCATATGTTGGTTTATATCCTACTATACCACAATAAGCTGCTGGTTTTCTAATTGAATCTCCTGTATCTGAGCCTGTTGCATAAGGATATACACCTGCTGCAACTGTTGCTGCTGAACCAGAAGATGAACCAGCACACATTCTTGATGTATCCCATGGATTTCTTATTATTCCAGTATGAGCTGTCGTTCCAGTTCCACCCATACCAAATTCATCCATAGCTGTTTTATTAACAAATACTGCTCCTGCTTGCTTTAATTTTGTAACTGCAGTAGCATCAAAAAATGGTACATAATCTTTAAGTGTATTACTAGATCCTGTTGATAATATTCCTTTTGTTGAATAATTATCTTTAAGGCCACATGGTATTCCTGAAAGCAAATTATCTGTTACTTTTTCTTCTTTTACATCATCAAGTATAGTTACAAATGCATTACATTTTTCTTGAAGTTCATGTGATAGTTTTAAAGATTCATCTATTAATTCTCTTGAAGTTACTTTTCCTTCTTTTAAAAGATTATGTAACTCTTCAATACTTTTATTCATGTATTTCATTACTCACCCACCACCTTTGGTACTTCTATTTCTCTTCCATTATGTAAATCACAATTTGAAAGTATATCATCTATATTGCAAGATTCTTCTACTACATCTTCCCTTAGTTCGTACTCAAAATCATCAAGTGTATGAGTCATAGGCTCTACATCTTTTATACCCTCTATTTCATTAATAACATTAATAGTTTCATCTATTACTTCAAATTCATCTAAAACCATTTTATTTTCTTCTTCTGTTAGCCCAATAAGTAACTTATCAGCATAATCATCTACCATCTCTTTAGTAAATTTTTTACTCATATTAATCCTCCTTAACAATTTGTATTCCAAGTTCTTCTAATTGTTCATCATCAAGAGTACTTGGTGAACCCATCATTTGATCTTGTCCTGAACTACTAGTTGGAAATGCTTGAACTTCTCTTAAATTTGACTCATCTTTTATAAGCATTAAAATTCTATCTATACCAGGTGCCATTCCTCCATGTGGTGGAACTCCATACTTAAATGCAGTAAACAAACTATTAAATCTTTTTTCTACTTCTTCTTTAGTATAACCTACTACTTCAAATCCTTTAACTAAAGAATCTAAATCTGTATTTCTAATCGCACCAGATGCCATTTCATTTCCATTACATACAAAGTCATATTGATATGCTAAAATATCTTCAACATTTTCTTTATCATAATCATTTATTCCATTATGAGGCATAGAAAATGGATTATGGCAAAATTCATATTTTTTTGTCTTATCATCAAACTCAAACATAGGGAAATCATTAATAATACATAATTCTAATTTATTAGGATCTAAAAGTTCTAATTTACGTCCTAATTCATCACGAATTAATCCAGCAAATTTTCTTGCTACTGATAATCTTTTATTTGCAATAAAGAACATTACACTATTTGTTTTCATATTAAATTCTTTTATTAATGATTCTCTTTCTTTTTCACTTAAAAATTTATCAATTGGTCCTTTTAAACTTCCATCTTCCATAAGTGTTATATATCCTATACCTGGCATACCAATACTTGAAGCATAATCAACAATTTCATTAAACCAACTATTTGGTTTAGTTCCAATATCATCTACAACAATTACTTTAATTATACTGTTTTTAAATGGATTAAAAGTTGTCTCACTTAATATATCTGATGCATCTTTAATAATTAATGGATTTCTAAGATCTGGTTTATCAGTACCATAATCATCCATTGCATCTTTATATGAAATTCTTCTAAATGGTCTACTTGAAACTTCTTTATTACTAAAATTAGTAAATACATCATAGAAGATTTCTTCTCCTATTTCAAGAACATCTTCTTCAGTTACATAACTCATTTCCATATCTAATTGATAAAATTCTAAAGTTCTATCTTTTCTTGAATCTTCATCACGAAAACAAGGTGCAACTTGGAAATATTTATCTAGTCCACCAACCATTAATAATTCTTTATAAATTTGAGGTGCTTGTGGAAGAGCATAAAATTTACCTTTAAATTTTCTTGATGGAACAACAAAATCTCTAGCTCCTTCTGGTGATGAAACAGTTAATATTGGTGTTTGAACTTCAGTAAATCCTAAATCATACATTTTATTTCTTAAATAATGAAGTACATCACTTCTTAATTTAATATTATCTTTTATCTTTTTACCTCTCATATCTAAATAACGATATTTTAATCTTACTTCTTCATTTACTTCTTGCTGAGTATCTATTTCAAAAGGTAAATTATTTGCTTTTTTTGATAATACTTCTAAATTATCACATAATATTTCTATTTCTCCTGTTACAAGTTTAGTATTTATTGTTTCTTCATCTCTTCTTATTACCTTACCTGTTATTTTTATTACTGTTTCTTTACTAACTCCTTTTAACATTTCTTCATCATGAACTACAACTTGTGTTACTCCCTCATTATCTCTTAAATCAATAAACATAACACCGCCATGATCTCTTATTGTAGAAACAAAACCAGATAATATTACAGTTTTTCCTAAATCATCAATTGTTAGCTCTCCACATGTATTTGTCCTATACTTATTTATTTTCATAATATCCTCCCTAACTAAATAAAAAACAGTTATTATATCCCAAATAAGGGACGAATAACTGTTAAATCCGTGGTACCACCCAAATTATCATATTTCTATGATCACTCTTTTGAATAACGCATCAATATCGCGCTTCTTCCTACTATTATTTCAAAAGAAGAACTCCTTGGTGTTCTTTCATATTAATATTATTATCCATTTTCACCATTTAGGACTCTCTGTAAATAAATCTTAATATTACTTTTCCAAATCAACGTTTTTGACTAGATATATATTATCATAAGTAAAATTTAATGTCAATCACATATAGTATATGACTTTACAATAAAATTATTTAACTTTACTATATTTTTTTATTAAATTCTATAGACATTTTGATAATTAAAAATTATATTAATAAGTTGATTTAAACTTAACTTTCTATAGTATATCCAATCTCATTCATTATATAATTATAAGCATCTGTTAATCCTTTTTCAAAATCTTTTGTATCAAATACTTTTTCTTTTGTCTCAGAAGCCCATTTTCTACCTACTTTATTATGAATAATTAGTGATTTAATCATATCTTTATTACTTTTATAGTTTGTATAACAATTTTTATCATATTTTCTACAATCTTCTAGTAATTCACCCGCTGTCATATCTTTTCTATAAAGTAATACTATTACCGCATCTTTAAATATTTTTCTTGCTCTATCAGGATGCATTTCCATTCCCTCTATTATAGTATTACCTTTAACTAAAGATTGTATATGTCTTTCAAATTTATTTTGATCTAATGGATGAATTTGTGTATCATACCACTTACTATAATATCCTAAATTCCATCTTTCTTTATCCATGCTAATTAAATTATAATTTAATTTTTTATTTATTTCATTTGCAAGAATTGTTTTACCAGTTCTAGGTTGACCAAGTATAATTATTACCATCTAAAATCACCATGCTAATTATACTAAAAAAAGAAAAAAAGTTCAATAAATGAACTTTATATTCTAAATGGCGCTCGATGTAGGACTCGAACCTACGACCCAACGGTTAACAGCCGTTTGCTCTACCAACTGAGCTAATCGAGCAGTTGCTTGACATAACTAATAATATCATTACTATTATATTTTGTCAATAAATTTTTATGATTTTTATAAATACTCGTTAATTTTTATTTGAAATTCCGTTTTATTTAGAAAAACTGCAATAAGTGTGTTTATAATAGTATTTAATGTTTC
>CANRCC010000008.1 GCA_947629025.1 uncultured Bacilli bacterium
GTCTGTTCACTATGAAGTTGGTAAAAAAGTACGAAAAGCTATTCAAGATATTGGAGGAATGATGCCTGAAGAAATGCAAACACCTAAGAAAAGTTTAAAAGAACTTGAAAGAGAAAAGAAACAATTGGAAAATAAGAAACAAGAAAAACTTGAAGAAGTTAAATAATTTATGGAAGTGATAAAAATGAATAAAAATAATCAAAAAAATAACCAAGAAAAAAGTTTAACATCAGTCGGAATTAACTGGTATCCAGGTCATATGGCTAAAACAAGACGACAAATAAAAGAAAAATTAGATTTAATAGACATAGTTTATGAGGTAATAGATGCTAGAATTCCAATATCATCAAAAATAAAAGATATTGATGATTTAGTAAAAAATAAACCAAGAATAATAATTATGACTAAAACTGATTTATGTGATATAAATAAAACAAATAAACATGTAAAGTATTATGAAAGTTTAGGATATAAAGTAGTATTAGTTGATTTAGTAAATAATAAAAATGTTGATAAGATAAAATCAGTTACTGAAAATGTATTAAAAGAAATAAATAAAAAAAGAGAGGAAAAAGGACTAAAAGTTAGAACGGCAAGAGCCCTTATTATTGGAATTCCAAATGTTGGTAAATCAACTTTAATTAATCGTTTATCAGGTAAAAAAGTTGTAAATGTAGGCAATAGACCTGGTGTTACAAAACAACTTAGTTGGATAAGAATTAGTAAAGATGTTGATTTAATGGATACACCTGGTATATTATGGCCAAAAATTGATAATGAATTGCAAGGATTAAATCTAGCTTGTTTTTCTGCAATAAAAGAAGAAATACTTCCAACAGACGAAATTGCTTGTTATATTCTTAAATATATGTATAATAATTATAGAGAAAATTTAAAAGACAGATACGGTCTTACTACCTTAGATGAAGAAGATTATAGTGAAGCTTATGAGATTATAGGTAGGAAAAGAGGTTGTATTATAAGAGGAAATGAAGTTGACTATGATAAAGTATCAGCATTAATAATAAAAGATTTAATGGAAGGAAATTTAGGAAAGGTAACTTTTGATGATTAATATGCGTGAATATGAAGATTCTTTAATAAATCAAGGATATAATTATATAGCAGGAACTGACGAAGCAGGTCGTGGACCATTAGTTGGACCTGTTGTTGCGGCATGCGTTGTTTTTGATAAAAATTATAAAAATGATATGATAAATGACTCTAAAAAATTATCTGAGAAAAAAAGAGAAGAATTATATGATATAATAATGAAAGATGCAATATCTGTAGGTATTGCACAAGTATCTGCTAAAGAGATTGATGAAATAAATATATATGAAGCAAGTAGAAATGCTATGATAGAAGCATACAAAAAAGCAAATCAAAAAGTAAAAATTGATTACTTATTAACAGATGCTATGCCAATTGATACTCTTGATATTCCTGTACTTAAAATAATAAAGGGAGATGCAAAAAGTATATCAATAGCGGCTGCTTCTATAATTGCAAAAGTAACAAGGGATAGAATTCTTATAGATTTAGATAAGAAATATCCAGAGTATGGATTTAAGTCTCATAAGGGATATCCAACAAAAAAACATATAGAAGCAATAAATAAATATGGTATATTTGATGGTTACCGCTTGACATATAAACCTGTAAAAGATTTAATTGATAGGGGAATAAGTAATATAAAAAGCTAATAATATATTAGGGAGGATGATTAATTTGAGTAAAAATTTAGTTATAGTTGAATCACCAGCAAAAAGTAAAACAATTGAAAAATATCTAGGAAATGACTATAAAGTATTATCATCTAAAGGTCATATTAGAGATTTAGCAACTTCTGGTAAGTATGGTTTTGGTGTTGATATAGAAAATGGATTTAAACCTACATATGAACCAATTAAGGGTAAGAAAAAAGATATATCAGCATTAAAAAAAGAAGTAGAAAAAGCAGATAAAGTTTATCTAGCAACCGATCCAGATAGAGAGGGAGAAGCTATAAGTTGGCATTTAAAAGATGCACTTGATATAAAAGATAATGAATATGAAAGAATTGTATTTAATGAAATAACTAAAGATGCTGTTATAAATTCTTTTAAAAATGCTAGAAAAATAGATGATTTAATGGTTAGAAGCCAAGAAACTAGAAGAATACTAGATAGAATAATAGGTTTTAGATTAAGTAAACTTATGCAATCTAAAACAGGTGGTAAGAGTGCTGGTAGAGTTCAATCTGTCGCTTTAAAATTAATTGTTGATAGAGAAAAAGAAATAAAAAAATTTATTCCAGAAGAATATTGGACAATAAAAGCTATATTTAAAGATTTTGATGCTAATCTTTTTGGTTATAAAGATGATAAAAAGTTAGAAATAAAAAATGAACTTGAATCAAAAGAAATAGTAAATAAACTTTCTAACACATATAAAATAGAAAATGTAGAAACTAAAAATAAAAATAAATCATCAAAACCAGTATTTATAACAAGTACAATGCAACAAGATGCAGCAAATAAATTAAATTTCTCATCTAAAAAGACTATGAGTATAGTTCAAAAATTATATGAAGGTATTAATATTGGAAAAGAAACTGTCGGTTTAATTACTTATATGAGAACAGATTCAACTCGTATATCTAATGAATTTATAAATAGTACATTAAAATATATTGAAGTAAATTATGGTAAAGAATATGTAGGTACTGTTAAAAAACAAAAGAAAACTGAAAATGTTCAAGATGCTCATGAGGGTATTAGACCAACAAGTATACTTAGAACTCCAGAAAGTATTAAAGAATATCTAACAAATGATGAATATAAATTATATAAGCTAATATATTATAGAGCACTTTCATCACTAATGAAAGAATCAAAACAAAAGCAAACAACAGTAATCCTTAATAATAATGATTATAAATTTAAAATAACAGGAACAGTAACTACTTTTGATGGTTATTTAAAAGTATATAAAGAATATGAAAAACAAGAAGATAATATATTACCTGATTTTTCTAAATATAATTCTGATGTATTAATAACTGATAAAGTAGAAGAAAAACAACATTTTACAGAAGCACCTGCTAGATATACTGAATCATCACTAATTAAAGAAATGGAAAAATTAGGTATAGGTAGACCATCTACTTATGCAACTACAATTAGTACAATAGTTGATAGAGGATATGTAAATATTACTGATAAAAAGTTTATTCCAACTGAAATAGGAATTAGTACAACAGATAAATTACAAGAATTCTTTAGTAATTTAATAAATGTAAAATACACTGCTAAAATGGAAGAAGATTTAGATAATATCGCATCAGGTGAAGTAATATGGAATAAATTATTAGAAGATTTTTATAAGGAGTTTGAACCTATGGTAAAAGATGCATTTGATAATATGGAGAAAAAACAACCAGAAAAAACAGGAGAAATATGCCCAGAATGTGGTAAAGAATTAGTTAAAAGAAATGGAAGATATGGAGAATTTGTTGCATGTTCTAATTATCCAGAATGTAAATATATTAAAAAAGAAGAAAAACAGGTAGTAGAGGTATGTGATTGTATTAAATGCAAAGGTAAAATAGTAGAAAGAAAAACAAGAAAAGGTAAAATTTTTTATGGATGTTCAAACTTTCCAAAATGTAAAGAAGCATATTGGGATAAACCAATTGGAAAATTATGCCCAGAATGTAATAGTATGTTAGTTGAAAAGAAAGATGAGATAAAATGCTCAGCCTGTGATTATAAAGAATAATCATCTTTTTTTATTGACATAATTATTTAAAAAAAGTAAAATAATAGTATAAAACATTGATGAAAGAATAGTAGTAAGAAATATTTATTTTATAGAGAGTCAGTATTTGGTGCAAACTGATAATAAATATTCTTATGAATCTACTTTCTAGTGCGATTAATCATCGCCGGTTAAGACCGTTATTAAATTAAGTTAAACAAAGGATGGTACCGTCATGAGACTCCTTATAGGTACTATTTTTTTATTTTATAGAAAGGAATGATAATATGTTAGATATTAAATTTGTAAGAGAAAATAAGGAAAAAGTAAAGGAAAATATTAAAAAGAAATTCCAAGATAAAAAATTACCACTTGTAGATAAGGTAATTACTTTAGATGAAGAATATAGAAAGGTTAAAGTAAAAGCAGATAACTTAAGAAAAGAAAGAAATGATATTAGTGATAATATTGGTTCTTTAATGAGAGAAGGAAAAAAGGAAGAGGGGCTTTCATTAAAGGATAAAGTTGTAAAGATAAATGAAGAATTAAGTGTTTTAGAAAAAGATGAGCACAAATATGAAGAAGAAATAAAAGAAATTATGTACTTAATTCCTAATATGATCGCAGATGATGTACCTATTGGAGAAGATGATTCAAAAAATGTAGAAATAGAAAAAATAGGTGAGCCTATTATTCCAGACTATGAAATTCCATATCATGCGGATATAATGAGTAGTTTTAATGGAATAGATAAAGAATCTGCAGGTAAAGTAGCAGGTAATGGATTTTATTATCTTATGGGTGATATTGCAAGACTTCATTCAGCAGTTCTTTCTTATGCAAGAGATTTTATGATTGATAAAGGATTTACATATTGTATTCCTCCATATATGATTAGAAGCGATGCAGTTAATGGAGTTATGAGTTTTGAAGAAAAAGAAGCAATGATGTATAAAATAGAAGGAGAAGATTTATACCTAATAGGAACATCAGAACATTCTATGATTGCAAAATTTAAAAATCAGATATTAAAGGAAAATAATCTTCCAATAACAATGACATCTTATTCACCATGTTTTAGAAAAGAAGTAGGTTCTCATGGTATAGAAGAAAGAGGAGTATATAGAGTTCATCAATTTGAAAAACAAGAAATGATTGTTATTTGTAAACCTGATGAAAGTGAAACTTGGTATGAAAAGATGCTAAATTATACAGTAGAATTATTTAGAAATTTAGATATTCCCGTTCGTAAACTTGTTTGTTGTTCAGGTGATTTAGCAGATTTAAAATATAGATCTTGTGATGTAGAAGCATTTTCACCAAGACAAAACGCATATTTTGAAGTAGGTTCATGTTCTAATTTAACTGATGCACAAGCAAGAAGACTTGGCATAAAATATAAAACAGAAGACGGAGAAAAAATATATGCACATACTCTTAATAATACAGTATTAACTCCTCCTAGAATGTTAATTGCACTATTAGAAAATAACTATAATGAAGATGGTAGTGTAAATATTCCAGTTGCGCTTAGACCATATATGGGTGGAAAAGAAAAAATAGTTCCAAATAATAAATAATTATAAAAGGAAAAAGAAGTATGGTTGTAAAAGAAAATAAAGTTATTATTGATGTTAATAATAAAAATATAAATAAAATAATAAAAAGTACAAAAAAATTCTTAAAAATATGTGATAAGAATAATTATAAATTAAAATTTAATTATTTAGAGGATATAAATAATATTGATAAATTATTTTGGGTTAAAAATATAGAAAAAGCAATAAATACAAAAAATATAGAAAAAAGGTATAGTTTTATTTATGATAATGTTTGTGAATATATTGATAAAAAATATCAAAAGTGTAATTATTGTGATTTTAAAGATGACATTTGCGTATTTTTTAGAAATAATAAAGATATATGTCATGAAAATGGATGTTGTTATAGTGACTCAAGAGGAGGGTTATGCAAAAACTTAGTAAATAACTCTTGCCAAATTAAATCAATATCTTGTAAGTTATATTCATGTGAGTATTTAAGAAAAAGAAAAGTAAATTTTAGAATGAAAAATATTCCTCTAATAAAATATTTCTTTAATATTAAGCAAAAATATTATATAAAATATAGCTTTTTTAAAGATAAAGATTACGTAATCAATAAATTAATCAGTAATAAGTAGGTGTTAATATGAGTAACAAATATAAAAAAATTGTAGTAAATAATGAAGTTGTAATTAGATTAGATGATGAAAATATAGATTACATTATAAAAGATACTAAAAATTTAATAAAATTTTGTGATAAAAATAACTATAATGTATCGCTAATTTATAATGGGAAAAAGATAGATGAAAAATACTTAAAGAAAGATATTAAAGATAATTTAAGAGATATGATTACTATAATGCACGCTATAAATATAAAAGACAAATATAAAAGATATGATTATATATATGATACAGTATGTAATTATTTAGATGAGAAAATAAAAACTAATTATTGTGAATTTAAAGATGATGTATGTTTAAAATATAGAATTAAAAATCCAAATCATAAAAATGGTTGCTGCGAATGTAAAGGAAGAGGTAAGTGCAAATACTTAATTGATAGTGTATGCACAATGAAATCTTGTATGGCATGTAAATTATTTACTTGTCATACTCTTAAGAAAAAGGGTATAAATCAAAATATAAATGATTTTGTACTAACAAAATATTTCTTTAATAATAAAGAAAAAGATATACTTCAGTTTAGTTACTGGACTCCAAAAGAAATAGTTATGGAAAAGTTAATAAAAAGAGTGAGATAAATAATCATTAGTATTAATTCTCACTTTTATTTGGAAAATTATGAGGGTGATAATATGAATAAATTAAAAAATATTACAACTATTGCAAAAAAATTAAACTTGAAAAGTAATGATTTATATTGTTATGGAAAATATATGGCTAAAATACAAAAGTCAAAATTTGATAATAAAAATGGCAAATTAATTCTTGTAACATCTATAAATCCAACCCCTTATGGAGAGGGTAAAACAACATTAAGTATAGGACTTAATGATTCATTAAATAAACTTGGTAAAAATTCTGTTGTAACATTAAGAGAACCATCACTTGGACCAGTATTCGGTAAAAAAGGTGGAGCAGTAGGTGGTGGACTTGCTAAAGTTGTTCCAGAAGATGATATTAATATGCATTTTACTGGAGATTTTCATGCAATAACATCTGCTAATAATTTACTTTGTGCAATAATTGATAATCATATATTTCAAGGAAATGATTTAAAAATTGATAAAGTAGTATTTAAAAGATGTTTAGATATAAATGATAGAGCATTAAGAAATATAAAACTAAAAGATAGAGATGAAAATTTTGTAATTACACCTGCATCAGAGATAATGGCAATACTTTGTTTATCAAATAATATTGATGAGTTAAAAAATATGATTTCAAATATAATTGTTGGATATACAAAAGATAAAAAAGAAATATATGTAAAAGATTTACATGCAGAAAATGCATTAACTATTTTATTAAAAGATGCAATTAAACCAAATCTTGTTCAAACTTTATATAATAATCCAGCAATAATTCATGGAGGACCATTTGCTAATATTGCACATGGATGTTCTAGCATAATATCAACCAAAATGGGATTACAACTATCAGATTATGTAATTACAGAATGTGGTTTTGGAAGTGATATGGGCGCAATAAAGTTTTTTGATATAAAATCAAGAAGAGCTAATATATATCCAGATGTAGTTATTATAAATTCTACAGTTCGTGCATTAAAATATCATGGAAATGGAGATATAAAAAAAGGAATTAGTAATTTAGAATACCATATTAATAATATGAAAAAATTTAGTAAAAATATTATAGTTGCATTAAACAAATTTGATGATGATACTATTTCTGATATAGACTTTATTTCTAAATTTTGTCTAAGTAAAGATGTATCTTTTAGTATATGTACAATGTATGCATGTGGAGAAAATGGATGTATAGATCTTGCTAAAAAAGTAATTGATTTAAGTAAAAGAAAACAAAATCCATATTTCATATATGATCTTAATGATAGTTTAAAGACAAAAATAAAAAAGGTATGTAGTTTATTTGGTTGTAAAAATATAATATATACTGATGATGTAATAGATAAGATAAAATATATCGATAAAAAATATAAAGGATACGAAATATGTATTGCAAAAACACCAATGTCAATAACAGATGATAAAAATGTATTAGGTTATCCAAAAAACTTTACAATGAAAGTTACAGATATTGCTGTATATAATGGTGCAAAATTTATTGTTGTTTATATGGGAAAAGTTTTGACAATGCCAGGCTTATCTAAAGATTCAAAATATTTAAAAATGTAAAAATAACTATTAATATTACTATAAAATGAAATATTTATATGATATAATACATTATGTTTGGAGTTGAGTTATATGATAAAACATACACATATTAAACCATCTTATATACAAGCAAAAAAAAGATCAAAAGAAGAAGTAAAAATATTGACAGATGCTTATATTATAAATAATGAATTAAAAAAAATAGGTATGGGTAAAAAATACTTAGTTATAACATATGGATGTCAAGCAAATGAAAGAGATTCTGAAACAATAAGTGCTATATTAGAAGATATGTCATTTACAAAAACAGATGATTTTAATGATGCAGATTTAATCTTATTAAATACTTGTGCAATAAGAGAAAATGCTCATAATAAAGTATTTGGTATGCTTGGTAGAATAAAACACTTAAAAGAAATTAAACCAAATATTATTACTTGTCTATGCGGTTGTATGGCACAAGAAGAATCAGTAGTAAATGAAATAGAAGAAAAATTTAAGTGGATGGACGTAGTATTTGGTACTCATAATATTCAAAACTTACCTCGTCTTATAAGTGATGCTATTAACGATAATGAACTTATAATAGAGGTATATAGTAAAGAGGGAGATGTAGTTGAAAACTTACCTGTTAAAAGAAGTAATAAATATAAAGCATATGTTAATATTATGTATGGATGTGATAAATTTTGTACATATTGCATAGTACCATATACAAGAGGAAAACAAAGAAGTAGAAAAATAGAAGATATAAAATGTGAAATTCAAAAACTAATTGATGATGGGTATAAAGAGGTAACTTTACTTGGTCAAAATGTTAATGCATATGGTAAAGATTTAGATGAAAAAATAACATTTGATATGCTTTTAAAAGAAGTTGCAAATATGAATATAGATAGAATTAGATTTGTAACATCTCATCCTTGGGATTTTACTGATGAAATGATTAATATAATTAATGATTATGATAATGTTATGCCTTATGTACATTTACCAGTTCAATCTGGTAGTGATAAAATACTAAAACTTATGGGAAGAAGATATACAAAAGAAAGCTATTTAAAACTAGTAGAAAAAATAAAAAATGTAATTAAAAATGTATCTCTTACAACTGATATAATTGTAGGTTTTCCAAATGAAACAGAAGAAGATTTTAATGAAACATTAGATCTTGTAGAAAAGTGCAAATATGATAGCGCATTTACGTTTATATATTCTAAAAGAGAAAATACCCCAGCAGCTAAAATGGAAGATAATACACCATTTGAAATTAAACAAAAAAGACTACAAAGATTAAATGATTTAGTTAATAAATATGCACTAATTAATAATGAAAAATTAGTAAATACTATTGTTCCTGTACTTATAGAAGGTAAGTCACAAAAAGGAAATAATTTATATGCAGGATATACTGATACAATGAAACTTGTAAATGTAAAATGTAATAAAGAAGATGTTGGAAAAATAATAAATGTAAAAATTACAGAAGCAAAAACTTGGAGTTTAAATGGAGAAAAAGTTAATGGATGATATATTATCTAAAGTAGAAGAGTTAAAAAATATGATTATTTCATCAGATGAATATAAAGAATATAAAAAAAATAAAAATTTATTAGATAATAATAAAGAAATAAAAAAAATTATTTCACAAATAAAAGAAAAACAAAAAATAATAATAAATAAAGAAAATAGTAAAAAAGATAAAGAAAAAGAAGAGTTTGAAGTTAGTAATCTATTTAGAAAATTACATTCTTTTACTGAATATAATAACTATATAACTTCAGCAAAAAAATTAAATGAGATTATAACTAAAATTCAAAAAAGATTTGAAGAATATTTTAATAATTTTGTAATATAAAAAAGGCTTAATTTAAAGCCTTTTTCTCATTTCTTATTTGAAGCCTATTTATATAATATATAATTATTCCACCTAATATGAAACTAGTAATTATAGAACATATTTTAAATGTAGTTAATTCAAATGAATTTTCTATATTAAATGGAAGAATTAATGCACTTGCAATTATAAATCCTAAAATAACACTTACTGTTTTACCTTTATATTTCTTTAGTAAGAAACTAGTAAGTTTAGCACTTAATATAATTCCAAGTATAATTCCTATTGCAAAAAAACTTAAAGAAATAAATGCTTCTTTATCAAAACTAGTAAGTTTGTCAATATAACTTCTAATCATTTCATATTTACCAAGTACTAAAAGTACCATAGATCCAGATACCCCAGGGAATATCATAGTAGCGCCACCAATCATTCCATAAATTATTAAACTTATAAAATACATTATATTCATAGTATCAACATTACTAGCATTTGGATTTTTAGTTCTTAAATATTGAAGACCTATTATAAATAAGAATCCAATAAGAAATGCAAATAGACTAAATTTTTCACCTTTCATTTCAGTCTTTATAATAATTGGTACACTAAATAATATTAATCCCATAAACCAAAATATTGTTTCTGCTTCTAAATGTTCTAGAGTAAAACCAAGTATTTTAGCAAATAATATAATTCCAATACCTGCACCAAGTAATACTTTTATAAGTAACATAATACTTTCTTTTCTTGTATCTGTTTTTCTTTTAAATATGTCACTAATTGCATACATTAATCTATCAAATAAATTAAATATAACAAGCATAGTTCCACCAGAAACACCAGGAATTATATTAGCAATACCAACAAACATTCCTCCAAATATTGAATTAAAATCAATCTTTTTATTAGATCTAATCTTTTTTTGTTTCTTTATTTTTTTTACTTTCTTCTTTTTCATTGTACTTTCCTCCCAGTAATATAATTATAACATAATTTTATTGATTTTTAATTTTTAATATAGTAAAATTATGCTATGAGGTGATAATATGTATATTAATTTTAAATCAATGAATAAGGATTATGTTGTTATAGAAAAATATGATATTTTTTATCTAGCATCATTTTCTGAAGAAGATAGTGATAAGGAACTTTTAGATAACTGTAATAAGATATTAAATATTATTTCTGATACAGAAAGAGAGTTTAATAAGGATAATGTAGCATCTACAAATTATATAAAAAAATTTATAATGGAAAAAAATGATCCATTATGTGAATATCTAGTAGAAAAATATAAAAAGAAAAATCCAAATTATATTTTAGATGAAATGAACTCAATGTGGCTTATTAATTCATTACATTTTGCACTTGTTCATAATTATGATGAATTATCTAATAAACTAATTTCAATTATCAAGGAAGCAGGAGAATCAAGAAAATTTGGAAGTGAAGAAGAATTTAGAAAAATGCATGGTAATGAGTTAACAGATTTTGTATTAGAACACTCACATTATAACTATGAACTAAATGAAAATGAATTTGATGATAAAGAACCTATTTTATTATTAAAGGATGGAGAATTTATAAAAATAAATTTAAATAAAGAAGATAATGTTCATAAATTAGTATTAAGTGATAATACTGATAAAAAAGAGTAATCTATAATAATATAATTTTAATTATAGATTTTTTTAAATTATAATTCATAAAAATATATAACAATAAATAATTTACTTGTACAAAAATAAAATATTGTGCTATAATACTTTTGTCAAAGCGATTATAAAGGAGTAGTAATATAATTAAATATTTAAAGAGAGTTAGCGTTTGGTGTAAGCTAATAATATTATTATATGAATTCACCTTTTAGCAGTATAATTAAAGTTATACCGTATATCTGCGTTAAAGATTTAAGAGCATAGTAATCTATGAAGTAAGGTGGTACCGCGATTAATCGTCCTTACATTCATAGATTTTTTTAATTTAAGGAGGATAAAATGAGTAAAGAAGAAAGAGCAAAAAATGTAAATGATGAAATTATTAATAAGTTAGATAAGGTAAACTCATTAAAAGAATTAAATGATTTAAAAGTAGAGTATCTAGGTAAAAAAGGTAAGGTTACTGAGTTATCATTATTAATGAAAGATTTAGATAATGATGAAAAGAAAGAATATGGTAAACTTCTAAATGAACTTAAGACAAATATAAATACCAAATTTGATACAATAAAACAGACAATAGAATTAGAAGAACTAAATAAAAAATTAGAAGAAGAAAAAATAGATGTAACACTTCCATCAACAACAATAAATGTAGGAACTCTACACCCAGTTACTAGAGTAATAAATGAAATAGAAGATTTATTTTTATCAATGGGATATGATATAGCAGAAGGTCCTGAAGTAGAAACAGATGAATATTGCTTTGAAAAATTAAATTTACCAAAAGATCACCCAGCAAGAGATATGCAAGATAGTTTTTATATAAATGCTGAAAGATTATTAAGAACTCAAACATCTGCAGTTCAAGCAAGAGTAATGGATGCTAATAAAGAAAAAAGCGCTATTAGAATAATTTGCCCAGGAAAAGTATATAGAAGAGAAGAAGATGCAACACATTCTCATCAATTTACTCAAATGGAAGGACTTATAGTTGACAAAAATATATCACTAGCAGACTTAAAGGGTACATTAGAAGTATTTATGAGAAAATTATTTGGAAAAGATAGACAAATAAGATTAAGACCAAGTTATTTCCCATTTACAGAACCATCATTTGAAGTAGATATTTCTTGTTATAAATGTAATGGAGAAGGATGTAGTTTATGTAAAGATACTGGTTGGATTGAAATACTTGGTGCTGGTGTTGTTCATCCTAATGTTTTAAGAAATTGTGGATATGATCCAGATATATATACAGGATTTGCATTTGGACTTGGAATAGAAAGAGTTTCTATGCTTAAATATGGAATAAACGATGTTAGAATGTTATTTTTAAATGATTTAAGATTGTTAAATGAAGTAAATCGTATTGAAGGTGGTGATTTAGATGAAACTAAGTAAGAGTTTTTTAAGTGATTACATTGATTTAAGTGGTATAGATTATAATGATTTAGCAGAAAAAATGGTATCTGTTGGTAATGAATATGATAGTGTATATAAGATTTGCGAATCAACAAATTTAGTAGTAGGTAAAGTAGTTGAATGTAAAAATCATAAAGATAGTGATCATCTTCATATTACAAAAGTTGATATAGGCGAAAAAGAATTAAAACAAATTGTATGCGGGGCACCTAATGTAAAAGAACAAATTAAGGTAATAGTTGCTAAAGAAGGAGCAGTTCTTCCAGGTGGTGAAATAAAAAAATGTACTTTAAAAGGAGAAGTATCAGAGGGAATGATATGTTCTTTATCTGAAATAGGTCTTCCAAGTGAAGTATTAAAAGAAGAAGATTCAAAAGGGATACATATTTTAAATGATGATGCAATAGTAGGAACTGATGCTATTAAATATTTAGGATATGATGATGAAGTAATAGATTTTGAATTAACAACAAATAGAGCAGATTTACTTAGTATAATAGGTATGGCTTATGAGGTAGGTGCTATATATAATAGAAAACCAAATATAGAAAAATTAAATATAGATGATAGTACAAATAAAGATATAATATTAGATATAAAAACAGATAAATGTTTAATGTATCTTGGAAAAATTGTAAAAAATGTACAAATAAAAGAAAGCCCAGAATTTATAAAATCAAGATTAATTGCATCAGGAATTAGACCAATTAACAATGTAGTAGATATTTCAAATTATGTTATGCTTGAATATGGAAATCCTCTTCATTTCTTTGATTATGATAGATTAGGAAATAAAGTAATTGTTAGATGTGCAAATGAAAAAGAAAAATTTACTACACTTGATGGTAAAGAAAGAATTTTAAATAGTTCAGACATTGTAATTGCTAATGAAGATGGACCAGTAGCCCTTGCAGGTGTTATGGGAGGACTTAATACAGAAGTAGAAAATGATACAAAAAATATCTTTATAGAAGCAGCAATATTTGATCCAGCATCAATTAGAAGAACATCAAATAGAATACTTAGAAGTGAAGCATCAAATAGATACGAGAAAGGAATAGATCCAAATGTAACTATTAAAGCACTACAAAGAGCAGCTGATCTTCTTGAAAAGTATGCTGGTGGTGAAAAACAAAATGGTATTGCTAAGTATGATAATACAAACAAGAATGATAAAATTATTGAAATAACACTTGATAAAATTAATTCTGTATTAGGTATGAATTTAACTACAGATGATGTAGATAATACCCTAGATAGATTAAATTTTAGTTATGAAAAAAATAATAATAATTATAAAGTAACAATTAATACAAGAAGACTAGATGTTAATATTAAAGAAGATTTAATTGAAGAAATAGGTAGAATATATGGTTTTACTAAAATAGATGGTAAATTACCAATTTTACAACAAAAAAAGGGAGTAAGATCAAGAAAAAATTTAGTAATAAAAGAAGTAAAAAATAGATTATGTTCCCTAGGTTTAACAGAGGTAATAGGTTATTCTTTATTAAGTGAAGAAAAAAGTGATATGTTTAAAATAGAAGACTATGGAAAAATAAGCGTATTAGATCCTATGAGTGAAGATAGAAAAATACTAAGAAAACAATTAGTAACATCATTACTTGATATATATAACTATAATAAATCAAGAAATGTAAATAATATTAATATTTTTGAAGTAGGTTCAAGTTATTTCACAAAAGGTGATGAATATATAGAAGAAGTATTAGTTTCAGGATTATTATCAGATAACATAATAACTAATGAATTTAATAATGTTAGAGTAAAACCAGATTTTTATCTAGCAAAAGGTATTGTAGAAAATTTATTAAAATTTTTAGGTTTAACAAATAGATATGAATTTAAAAGTGATATTAATATAAAAGAATTACATCCAGGAAGAAAAGCAGGAATATATGTTGAAAGACAATTAATTGGATATATTGGGCAAGTACATCCAAGTATTGAAAAAAATGAAATATATGTATTTGAACTTAATTTAACAAAATTAATGGAGAAAAAAGTAAGAAATATAAAATGTAAGGAAATATCTAAATTTCCTAATGTATCAAAAGATCTTGCATTTATAGTTGATAAAGATGTAGAAGCTATTAATATAATAAATGAAATAAAAAAATCTGGTGGAAGACTTTTAAAAGATATAAAAGTATTTGATGTATATACTGGAGATAATATTGATAAGGGTAAAAAATCAATTGCATTTAGTTTAACATTTGAAGATAATACTAAAACATTAACAGATGAAGAAGTAAATCAAGTATTTAATAAAATTATAGATGATGTTGAAAATAAACTTAATGCAAAATTAAGAAATATGTAAATAATAAAAAATATTACTCGTTTCTTATTTACAAACAAGTATATTTATATTATAATTTTTCTTCGTGGGGGTGAGGAGATATATGAATTTCAACTCTTTAGTAGACGAATATTTAGGATATTTACAAAGTGGAATATCAATTAATCAGTTACTTGATATTATGAAGTATGATTATAATCTGTTTATTAAAAAGAAAAATAAGCTTATAGATGAAGATACACATACAAATATAAAGTCTATTGATGATGCATCTATTAAGTTTAAAGCATTAAAAAAAGCATATAGTATATTAACTTTTCCCGGATATCAGTTAGTATTTACAAGAAAAATTAAAAATACTACTTTAGATTAGATTTAATCTTTTCTAAAATAGTATTTTTTTCATCTTCACTTGAATTTTCCCAAACTAACATAAAAAATACTCCAAGTCCTGGAAGGGAATCTTCATTATATTCTTTAACACTTTCATCAATTGCTTTTCTAATTGTTTCATTATCATCATCTTTAAAGTTTTGAACTATATAATCTTTTATACTCATAAAAATCATTCCTTTCGTAGTTATTATCTACAAAAAGATTAATTATATACATAATTAAAATATAATTTTTCTAGTATTATCAATTAAATATTTTTTTTCTTTATTTTTGCATCTTAACATTTCATCAATATATTTTCTATTTTCTTTAGTATCTAATATTCTTGGAAGACCATTCATTCTAATATATTGCCATACATAAGGATTAAATATATTTCCAAGATAACAAATAGTAAATAAATTATAACAATAATTATCTATATTATCTATTTTTCCTCCTTTTTTTAAGTAAGTATTTTGAGATAATGACTTAGTATCAAAATCAAGATTTCCAATTCTAAAATTATCTAAATCACATAATTTTATCCTATCACCACAAATAAGTATATTATTATGATTAAAGTCACCAATATAGATATTATTTTCATTAAATTTTAAAACTTTATCTTTTAATTGCTTTAATATATCAATCTTCATTTTCCTTTTAGAAATATCTTTAGCAGTAGTTAAACTATCTATTTTCATTGTATAACCAATAAATCTACCATCTTTATCATAAACTAAATCTAAAATATCAACTTCATCACTAAAACAACTTGAATCTTTAATTATTTCAATCTTTTTTCTTTTATTTTCAAGTACATCATCAGTAATAAGAATGGTTTCATCTTTATCTATTTGTATTTCATTTTTAAAACATTTAAAAAAAACTATATTACCATTATTGTTGTAATAATATATATGACTTTCTATACCTTCTGTATATTCTTTTATAATATTATCTTTATTATATATAATTTTATTCACAAAACCATCCCCAATTTGTCATAATATTATATACTTTATTTATATTTAGTCAAATTATTTAAAATAAATAAATAATTTGTTATAATAAATTTAGTAGGTGATAGTATGAAAAAAGTAATATTAGTAGATGGTAATAACTTACTTTTTAGAAGTTATTTTGCAACTGCATATACAGGAAATATGATGAAAAATAGTAAAGGATTTCCAACAAATGGTTTATATGGATTAGTTAATATGTTAAATAAAATAATAAAAGAAGAAAAACCAGAATATATGCTTGTTGCATTTGATAAAGGAAAAACATTTAGACATGAAAAATATAAAGATTATAAAGGAAAAAGAGATGAAACTCCAGAAGATTTAAAAAAACAATTTAAAGTAGCAAAACAGTTAGTGCCACAAATGGGAATAAAATGTTTTGAAATAGATAATTATGAAGCAGATGATATTATTGGAACATATTCAAAAATTGTATGTGAGGATAAAGATTTTACTGCAACTATAGTAAGTAGCGATAAAGATTTACTACAACTTATTAATGATCAAGTTGATGTTAAACTATTAAAACAAAAAGATTATATTAGGATGAATGAAGAAACATTTTATCAAACATATGGAATTAAACCTATTAGAATGATTGATTTAAAAGGTTTAGAGGGAGATCCATCAGATAATATAAAAGGAGTAAAAGGAATAGGCGAAAAAACAGCTCTTAAATTACTTCAAGAATATGAATCATTAGAAAATATATATAACAATATTGATAATATAAAGGGTGCAGTAAAACAAAAACTAATAGATGGAAAAGAAAGCGCATTTCAAAGTATGGATCTTGCTACTATATATACTAATGTTGATGTAGAGTATAAATTAGAAGAATTAAAGTATGAGGGTCCAAATTATGAAAAACTAAAAGAAATATTTAATGAACTTGAGTTTTATAGTTTTTTAAAAGATAATAATTTTAGTGAAGAAAATAAAAAAGATATAGAATATAATATTTTAAAAAATGTAGAAGATTTTAATTTAAAAAGTCCAATTTCTGTATATGTAGAATTAGATGGATTAAATTATCATACATCTAATATTTATGGAGTATCTGTTTATGATGGAGAAAAAATGTATTATATTCCATTTGAAATACTAAAAGAAAATCCAAACTTATTAGATAAATATGAAAAATATACTTATGATTTAAAAAAGAATATAGTTGCATTAAATAGATATAATATAAAATTTGATAATTGTAGTTTTGATGCAATGATAGGAGGTTATATTTTAAATTATAATGTAAAAGATGATATTGGATACTTAGCAAATAATTTTAATTATAATGTTACTTTATATGATAATTTTATTAAAGAAAAAAATATAACAGATGAAAGACTTGCTTTAAATGGTGCAGTTAAAACCCAGTTTATCTATGAAATAAAAGATAGATTCATAGATGAATTAAAAAAAGATAATCAATTTGATTTATTTAAAAATATTGAAATGAAATTATCATATGTATTAGCGGATATGGAAATTGAGGGTGTTAGAATAGATGAAGAAATATTAGATAAAATGAAAGAAGACATAGAAAATAAATTAGAATTACTAACAAAACAAATATATGAATATGCAGGATTAGAATTTAATATTCAATCTCCAAAACAACTAGGAGAAATACTATTTGAAAAATTACAAATTCCATATCCAAAGAAAAAGAAAAATTCATATTCAACTGCAAGAGAAATATTAGATAAGATAAAAGATTATCATCCTATAGTAGAAAAAATCATAGAACATAGAACATTAAATAAAATATATACAACATATATAATAGGTATTAAAAATATGATTATGGAAGATGGTAAATTACATACTATTTATACACAAACTCTAACAAGAACAGGAAGATTATCTTCAATAGAACCAAATCTTCAAAATATTCCAATTAGATATAAAGAGGGAAAAGAAATAAGAAAAGCTTTTATTCCAGAAAAAGATTCAGTATTCTTATCTAGTGATTATTCACAAATAGAACTTAGATTGTTCGCACATATGTCTAATGAAAAAAATTTAATAGATGCATTTAATAATGATTTTGATATTCATACTAAAACTGCTATGGATATATATCATGTTCCTAAAGAAGAAGTTACAAGTAATATGAGAAGAGATGCAAAAGCAGTTAACTTTGGAATTTTATATGGTATTAGTAGTTTTGGACTTGCAGAAGATCTAAATATAGATATTGCATCTGCTAAAAAGTTTATGGATACATATTTAGATACTTTCCCTGGTATACAAAATTATTGTAAGAGCGTAATTAAAGATGCTTATGATAAAGGATATGTACTTACTATAATGAATAGAAAAAGAAATATTGATGAATTAAAAAATACTAATTATATGATTAGAAGTCAAGGAGAAAGAATGGCTTTAAATACTCCAGTACAAGGTTCAAGTGCTGATATATTAAAAAAAGCAATGATTGAAATATATGAAAAGTTTAATGAATTAGGGTTAAAAAGTAAAATAATACTTCAAGTACACGATGAACTTATTTTTAATGTAAGAAAAAATGAATTAGAAAAAGTTAAAAAAATAGTAATAGATATAATGGAAAATACATATAAATTAAATGTACCACTTAAAGTAGATGTATGTACTGGTAACAACTGGTATGAAGCAAAATAATTGTGTAAAATGTGAGTAAATTGAATAAATTTTATGAATTTATCATATAATTTAATGATATAATTTTATTGTAAGAAAGAGAAAACCCTTAATTTTATTTGACTTTTTTTAAAAAATATGATACAATTTGCTAGCCAAATGAGATTAAAAATCTAAGGTAATAAGGGGGAAAATATTATGAAAGGTAATTATATTTTTGAATATTTAGATGAACCAAAATTTAAAAAATGTGAAAGATCTGTAAAGAAGTACAATATGTTTGCATTTAAGAAATTAGTTTTTAAATATTATCCAGAAATGAAAGAAGGTAATTTCTTAGGTGAAAAGGTAAATGAAGATAAAGATAAAAATATAGTATCTTATGAATTAGTTTTACCAACAGATTCATTATTTACAAAGGTTCATGGTGAGATTGTTTTACACTATGATGTATATACAAATAAAAATATAATATTATTAAAATCTATAACACCAGAAGATTTATTATTAGAAGGTCATAGTACAGAACTTGGCGCATATAAAGGTGTTATGATTAGTAAACAAAATGCTCAAAAAGATATATTTAAAGTAACATTACTTGATATGTTAAATAAATAAGGATAAATTATCCTTTTTTTTCTTGTATTTTAATTATTTTAGTCATATAATTGTCTAAAGGAGGTATCTATGGGATTTTATTGGTTAATATTAATTTTTGCATTTTTAATAATAGAAGCATTGAGTATGAACTTAATAACTATTTGGTTTGCATTTGGAAGTTTATGTGCATTAGTTAGTACTTATTTTACAAATAATATAATTATTGAACTTTTAGTCTTTATAATTACAACATTTATATCACTAATTATTACAAGACCAATTTTGAATAAATATATTAAAACTAATGTTGAAAAAACTAATGTAGATAGAATTATTGGTAAAATAGGTATTGCACTTACAGATATTGAGTCACTTAAAAATGGAAGAGTTAAAGTTGATGGAAAAAGTTGGATGGCAATTAGCCAAGATATAATTAAAAAAGATGAAAAAGTAGAGGTACTTAAAATAGATGGTGCCAAAATTATAGTTAAGAAAAAGGAGAGTTAAATATGAGTTTTATAGTTTTATTAATTTTTATTTTACTAATTATTGTTTGTAATATTAAGATTGTTCCACAATCTAAAACATATGTAATAGAAAGATTAGGTAGTTATCATACTACTTGGCAAACTGGTTTACATATAAAAATACCATTTATAGATAGAATATCAAATAATGTTTCTTTAAAAGAAAAAGTTCGTGATTTTGACCCACAACCTGTAATTACAAAAGATAATGTTACAATGCATATAGATACAGTTGTATATTTTCAAATAACTGATCCTAAATTATTTACATATGGTGTAGAAAATCCAATAAGCGCAATTGAAAATTTAACTGCAACAACACTTAGAAATATTATAGGTGATCTAGAATTAGATGAAACACTTACATCAAGAGATTTAATTAATAATAAAATGTGCGTAATACTTGATGAGGCAACTGATCCTTGGGGAATAAAAATAAATCGTGTAGAGGTTAAAAATATAATTCCTCCTAAAGATATTCAAGAAGCAATGGAAAAACAAATGCGTGCCGAAAGAGAAAGAAGAGAAGCAATTCTTCGTGCTGAGGGAGAGAAAAAGTCAAGTATATTAATTGCTGAAGGTGAAAAAGAAAGTGCAATATTAAGAGCAGAAGCACAAAAAGAATCACAAATAAAAATGGCTGAAGGTGAAGCAGCTGCTATTTTAAAAGTTCAACAAGCAACTGCAGAAGGTTTAAAATTATTAAAAGATGCAAAAGCAGACCAATCAGTTTTAACACTAAAATCATTTGAGGCATTAGAAAAAGTAGCAGATGGAAATTCAACTAAAATAATTATACCATCAGAATTACAAGGTATCGCAGGAATGCTTGCTTCAGCATCAGAGATTGTAAAAAAAGACAAATAAACTTCAATTGAAGTTTTTTTCTTTTAAATTACAAAAAATAATGCTATAATAAATAAAAAGGTAGGTAATAATATGGGATTTTTTAGAGAAAATGGATTAAAGTTTATGATGATATTTATAGTAGTTGTAGTAATAACAGTAGTATTTACGTTTATGTTTTCAGGGAGAAGTAAAAAGATAAAAACATATAACGATATGGAAGTTAGTTTAAAAGAGGCAGCAGTAAAATATGTAAATTCTAATAAATCACTTCTTCCAAAAGATGAAACATCACTAAAGAAGATTAATTTAGATACTTTAGTAAATGAAAAAAAAATTAAGCAATTATTTGCACTAGATGATGAAAATATTGCATGTACTGGTTATGTAACAATTATAAAAAAAGAAGATTCTTATGTATTTACTCCTTATATAAAATGCGGTAAATATTATGAAACAAAGACAATTGCAAAATACATAATAGATAATGAAGAAATAAAACAAACTGATGATGGACTTTATAATTATTCTGGATTATATGTTTTTAGAGGTGAAAATCCAAATAATTATGTAAAATTAAGTGATAAATTATATAGAATAATTGAAATAAATAGTGATAATGAATTAAAACTTATATCACTTACAAAAACAGAAGATGATTATGTTTGGGATGATAGATATAATTCTGAAAAAGAAGATAATTATGGTGTAAATAATTTTTCAAAAAGTAGATTAAAAGATTCACTAAACGAAATATATAAAAGCGATTTCTTTACAGCACAAGATAGAGAAAAGATAGTAAAACATTCATTTTGTGTAGGTAAAAAAGCACTTGCTGATACATCACTTGATGGAAAAGCAGAATGCTCTATTACAGAAAATGATTTATATGTTGGTTTAATTCAATCTAATGAATATGCAAGAGCAAGTCTTGATGAAAAATGTAATGCAACAAATAGACCAGAATGCCAAAATTATAATTATTTAAGTAGCTTAAGTTATAATCTTAGAACAATAACAGCATTATCTGATAATACATACCAAGTATATAATATAAGAAGCGGTGAATCACTAGCAACAAATTGTAATAATTCATTCCTTATATTACCTGTAGTTTATATTGATAAAAATGCACTATACCAAGGCGGAAAGGGTACAAAGGAAGAACCATATTTATTAAGGTAGGGGAGTTTTATGAATAAAGAAACCAAAAAAAACTATACTTTAGTAGTAAACTATAAAAATATATGTATTCCAATAATAAAAGGCTCACTAAAAGAAATAGATGATTTTACTACGTATTTTTGTAATGAAAAAAGTATTGGTAAACTTTTTCTAAGAGATTTATATGATGAAAAAAAATGTAGCTTTATTATTATGTCTTCAAAAAATACAATATATAAAACTTTACTAAATAAAGATAGATTTATAATAAATCCATCAAATAAAGAAAATATAATTAATTGGTTTCTTAACATAGATAAAAATGAACTTATAAAATATATAACGCAAAATACAAAAATATACCAATATTTAGAATCTAATAATAAAGATTCTATTCCATTATGTAAATTATATCATTTACTTGTATCTAAAAATCAAAATTACAAAACACAGTTAGATTATATTTTAAATTCAGACTATAATTTTTATAGAAATATTGCTAAATTCTATGATGAGCAATTACCAAAATTATCATCTTTGCCATTAGATGTAGAAAAGAAAAAAGAAATACAAAAATTATCAGATAAAATATATATGAATATTTTAGAAGAAATTAATATGTTAGATGAAGAAGAAAAAGAAGAAATAAATATTGAAAATGATATACTAGACATTATAAGTAAATATAACAATTCTGATGAAATTATAAAAGAAATAAGTTTTTTAAATCTTTCAGAAGAAGAAGAAAAAGAATATTTAGACAAATATAAGTCTTTGATATATTTTAAGCAAGATGAATAAATTAATTGATAGTTTTATTAAATATTTAAAACTTCAAAAAAATTATTCTTCTTATACTTGTAAAAGTTACTATGAAGATTTAAAAGAATATAATAATTTTTTATCAGAAAAACATTTAAAATATAATCAAATTAATTATAAAAATTGTTTAGATTATTTATCATATCTTCACGATAATAAAGATGCTAAAACTAGCATATCAAGAAAACTTAGTACACTTAGAACATTCTATAAGTATTTAGTTAAAGAAGATATTTTAAATAATAATCCATTTCTTCTTGTTTCATCACCAAAAAAAGATAAAAAAATACCAAAATTTATAAATTATAATAATTTAGACGAAATATTTGATATACCAAATTTAGATACTGATATAGGACAAAGAGAAAGAGTAATATTAGAAATATTATATGCATCAGGTGTTCGTATATCAGAATTAGTTAATATTAAATTAAAAGATATAGATTTTAATGAAAAAAGTATTAGAATATTAGGTAAAGGTAATAAAGAAAGAATTGTTTATTTTGGTGAGTATGCAGATGAAATAATAAAACTATATATAAAAAATAGTAGAAAAAATTTATTATCTAATATTCCTAGTGAATATTTAATAGTAGGAAATAAAAGAGAAAAATTAACAACAAGAAGAATCGAACAAATAATAGAAAATATCATAAAAAAAAGTAGTATTAAAATGAATATAACTCCACATATGTTTAGACACACATTCGCAACACATTTACTTGATAATGGATGTGATTTATTAGTTGTACAAGAATTATTAGGACATGAATCACTATCGTCAACAGAAATATATACACATGTAAGCAATGAACATTTAAGAGAAGTATTTTTAAAATGTCACCCAAGAAATAGAGCATAAGCTCTTTTTATTTTGCCATAATATAATTAGGTGAGAATATGAAAAATGTAATAATGATAGGTAATTTAAGTTATAATGTAAACTTGTTTATAAACTCTTTAACAAGTCAAAATGGTAAATATCCCATTATTAAAAAAACAAAAACTTTAGGTAATATATTAAATATTGCAATGATTTTATCTAAATATGATTTAGATGTATGGTATTTTTCTATAATTGGAGATGATATAGAAGGAAAAGAAATAATTAATAATCTTCATTCTAATAGAATTCATTCAGATTATGTAAATATACTAAATAATACAAAAACAAATAAAAACTATACAATAAGAAATATGAAAAATAATACAAAAATGATATTTTATGAAAGAAATAATTATAAATATGAATTACTAAGAGAAATAAATTTTAATGTTGATGTAGTATATACTGATTCTTCAAATTATGAACTATGTAAATTATTAAAAGAGAAATATCCAAATACTAAACTTATAATTACAATTGATAAATTAGATGAAGAAACTATTAACATTTGTAAAATAGCAGACTATATAATAATGCCATTAAAATATGCTGAAATATTATCATCAACTAAGTTAGATATTGCTAATAAAAAAAGTATAATTGATTTATACATGAAGACAAATAAACTTTTTTCTGCTACAATAATTATATACGATGAAAGATTAGGATCATTATATTTAAGCAATAATAGATTAAATATAGTTCCAAAACTCGGTGATAAAAATTTGAACAAAGAAAGCAGTTTTGATGTATATAAAAGTACATTTATATGTTCTATTGCTAATGAATTTGATTTAGATAAAACTGTGAAATTATCATGTATTTCAAAATTTTTATATGATAATAATAAATTAAATTTTGATATGAAAGAAGTTGTAAAAATATATGAACAAAATAATTAATCCATTTATAGATTTTTTACCATCTATAGATTTACATGGTTTTGATAGAGTAAGTGCTAGAATAAAAACTCAAGAATTTATAAATGATAATATAAAATTAAAAAATAAAAAAATTGTTATTATACATGGTAAAGGGACGGGCATAGTAAAAGATGAGGTTTATAAATATCTTATGCATAATAAAAATGTTATTGATTATAAATTAGATGGTTTTAATACTGGAATAACTATTGTTAATCTAAAAATAGATTAACTTTTTTAATTTTTATGTTATAATTGTACCAGATGCTGAAATAGCTCAATTGGTAGAGCAACTGAATCGTAATCAGTAGGTTGCGGGTTCAATTCCTGCTTTCAGCACCAGAAGCAAAAATCGTCTAAAATGACGTTAATAATAGAAGACTCAATTGATATTGAGTTTTTTTGTTGATAAAAAGAGTGAGACGATTATGATTATAATAATAAAACAGATAATCTTTATTGTAAAATATTATTAGAAATAATTATATAGAGGTTAGAAAAATTTGACAAAAATCTAAAATAAGGGTACAATTAAATAACAAATGTTATTTTAAAAAGTTGGTTGGGTGATTTTATGGCTAGAACTGTTACTTTTTCTAAAGAATATTTAATGAAAAAAAGTGTCGAATTTATTAAAAAATATGGATATTCAAATTTAACTGTAAGAGAATTAGCAAAATATATTGGATGTTCTACACAACCTATATTTAAAAATTATGCTAATTTCGAGTTATATAAGAGTGATCTAAAAAATTATTTAAGAAAAGATTATGAAATATTTATAAACAAGTATATAGATTTAGGTAATTATTTATATACAATTAGTTATGCTTATTCTTTATATGCAAAAAAAGAACCTAATGTATTTTATTCTTTATTTATGACTGAACTAGCAGGAACCAGAACAATAGATGAAGTATTAAATACAGAAAGAAATATTAAAACAATAGAAGCTATTATGAAACAATATTCTATATCATTAGATAAAGCAAAATCTATTTATAGAGATATAAGATTTTATACACATGGAATTGCTACACAGCTTTGTGTTAAAAGTATTAAATTAACAGATAAAGAATTATCCTGTTTGATAAAAGATAGTATTAAAAAACATATGAATTAGGAAGGTGATATTATGCCAAGTTGGAGTATTCATTTGAAAATCGGTAAAAAACTTAATAAAAAATTAAAATTAGATAATGATTTATTTATGTTTGGCTCACTTATTCCAGATACGGATAGTGATTGGAATAAACATAGATTTGATGCACATTATTACGGAAATTTAAAATATCCTAAATGTCCTAAAGAAAATATGATAGATTTGAAATCATTTATAAGTGATTATAAAGATAATATAAATAATCCAATGATTATTGGTTATTATTGCCATATATTAACAGATTATTTTTATAATGAATATATATATTATAATAAATGGGTACAAAATGAAAAAAATGAAATAATTGGTATTAAAAGAAAAGATGGAACAATAATTGATATAAAAAACAATCTTAGAGACTCGTTAAAATACAAACATAATGATTTAGAATTATTTGGTAAAAGAATATTTAATAGTGAAGAATTAATCATTCCAAATTATAGTGATAAGTTTATTGAATCAATCAATATATTAAAAGATAGATTTATTAATATTGATAATGTTAAAAAGAGAATAAATTATTTAAATGATGATTTTAAAGAATTTAATAAAATATCAGATGAAGAAGTAAATAAGGAATATGAGTTATTTACACAAGAGGAATTAGATAATTTATTAAATAAATGTATAGATTATATTGAAATAGAATTAAAGAAAGAAGGAATATTAAATGACTAAAAAAGATTATATAAATGATGCTAAAAATAGATTTAGTGGTAAATCTTTAGAAATTGTTTTAAATCAAATAGAATTATTTTTTTCATCATCAGATTATAAAATAGAAAAGAATAAGTATGGTGTTGGAGAAGAAGTATTCTTAAAAAAAGGTACTTTCATGCATGGTATTTTTCCAGGAAAAGAAATTTTTGACTATACAATAGATAATGGCTTTATTGCTATTGAATTTTCAGATAATTCTAGAAAAAATAAAATCAGTAATAGTGTTGGTATGTGGAATATAAAAGAAGATTGTTATTTAAAAGATTACATAATAGATTATAGTGGTTTTACAATTACCTATACAATAGGAAGAGGTCCGGATGCAACTGGAGAAGTTTGTGAATTAATACCTTATCATAAATTTGACGAAAGGACTGAACAAATTAATGATATGGAAGAAGTATGGATGTATTGGGGAGATAAAACAAAAGAAGTTAGTTTTTTACCAAGTTTAGTAGCTAACAAAAGACAAATTGGATTTATATTAAATACAGAATCAGATTATGCTAAAAAATTATTAGAAGCTGATGTTTGGAATACAGCTTTAGATGAAAAAACACTAGAATCATTTTTAGATTATAGATATTATCCAAAATTTTTGGATTTGAGATTTAATAGAAATGCTCAAACAACAGATAGAGAATCTGCTATAATATTTGGATTACCTGCTTCATTAATTGAAGGAATATTAGTAGGTAGAAAATTAGAAAATGATATAGAATCAATAAATTATATAAAATCTAAATTACCTGATTGTTATATTTGTAATTTAGATGGTAAAGTGATTGTTGGAAATGAATGATATTTTTGGTTATTTAATAAATATGTTATAATGGTGATAGATGTGGAGGCAATAGAAATGAATATAAAAACAAGATTAGAAGATGATAAAGTTTTAGGTATTTCATTAGAAACAAAAAAATTTCTAAATTCTAAAGGAGTTTATACTATAGAGGAATTCTTAAATATTGAAGAAAGAAATCTTCCAGTAACAAGAAGTAATTACTACCTTGCAATGCAACATATTTTTAGACATGCATATTTAGGACAAGAATTAGTTTATGATATATTATTAGAAAAGGAATACGAAATAAATAAAAAGGGATGTGATGAATTTTCAGAAGATTATCTTAAATTAGGATTAGCAGATAAATTACATGGTAAACGAAATATAGCAAGAGATATGGAAGAATGGATTCAAAATAATAGTGAATTTTTGACTTCAGATAAAATTTCAATGAAAGTAATAGTAGAAGGACTATTTGATAGAAATAATATAAGTAAAGAATTATATGAATTAAGACATGATCATTCTGATGAAATTAGTTTTGATGAATATAAAACTAAAACAGACGAATTGAAAAAAAAAGCATCAAGATATCCTGGAATATATTTAAGTCATGTAAATATTTTAAAATATTATAAAAATTATATAAATGCAAAAAAAGAACAAAAAGAAGAAAATAAAAATGATACTTATACATTAATGTATTTAAAGGAACAAATAAGTCAATTAATTATTCAAAGAGATAATTTAAATAATCAAATAGAAGTTCTTCAAAATAGGGTAAATGAAATACTTGGAGAAAAAAAGACTAATGGAAAATAATTTAAGCGTTGAACAAATAAAAAAACTTATAGAACAATTAAAATTAGAAATAATAGATAAAGAAAATAAAATAGAAGAACTTTTACAAATAATTAATGATGAATTAGAAGAAGAGGATAATGAAAATATTTAAAATCAAAAATTGTGATTTATTAATTAGATATAATATCTTCTCTTATTTCATGACTTTTAATTAATTATTATGTATGTTATAATTGTTTACTCAATTGAGCACTTGTAGTGTGATTTTTCGAAAACGAGTCGAACCTTCGCACCATAGTAATACCAAACTCGGACTAGTTAGTTCGAGTTTTAAAATTCTTAAATTTATGATATAATAGTTGACAAAACAAATGAGCAGGAGGTTTTTTATGGAAAGTATTAGTTTAGATATGGTTGTAAGAAATATATATAATAATCGAGTTTCATTTATAAGAAATAAAAATATAGAACTTGAAAGAAAATATTTTGCCGCAAATAGTAAATGTATTCCTATGGGTGAAATAATGCAAGGAGCAAGTTTTGAAGATCATTTTGAAAACTATAAATCAATAGTTAAAAATGATAACGAAAATGAAATTAGTCAAATATTTATGTTGTTAGAAGAATATTTTTTATTTTCACATGGACATGATATGCTGTTTAAAAAGAAATTAGAGGCTGATATATTTAATTCAGTTCCAATAGAAAATTTTATATTTCCTAAATTATTAGATACTGTAAAGGAAAATTACAATGATGTGTCTGTTATACAAGAAAATCCAAATTTTAAATCAAATCTAGATGGTATTGATAGAATAGTATACACTTATATTGAGCTTCAATCATTACTTTATTTATTGTATTGTAATGATTTTCAGTTTCCAAATGGTTGGGAAGCGTTGTATAAAGACACGCATGAAGATATAATTAATATATTAGATAAATCAGGTATGACAATAGGAGATTTCCTGCATGCATTAATTGATTTTAAGTGTAAAATTATGACTGAAATTTTAAGTGAAATTACAGATCCAAAATTAAGGGATAGCTATTTAAAGAAAGTAGAAACTTTAAAAGAAGAAAAACATGCTCAAACCAAAACTTTTGCTCATGTTAGATTACCTATTACATACTTTTTAAATCATTCATTTATAGATTTTTTAAATAGCAATTTTGATCAATCATCAATATTAGATGATGACACAACACCAAAACAAAGAAAAATTATATTGTAATTAGTAAAAATATTGATTCAAATTCTATGAATCAATATTTTTTTAATGAAATTATCAAAATATTATGATATAATCAATATTAAAGGAGTTATTATTATATGAGCACAAAAGAAAAATTAACAAAATTAGGAGAAAAAATAATGGGGGTATTTACAATTGAATCTGCTCAAGAATCAGAAAGAATGGCTGAAAGAGAAAGAATGGAATATTGGGCATCGAATTATAAACATTTTAATGAACAAACAGAAATACCATGTGCTAAAGCACTTGCAGATGATTTAAAAGAATCTAAAAAGATAGTATTAGATAATAAAGTAAATAAATTTATTAAATGGTTTACTAAAAATATGGTTAAAGGTAATTATTCTGAAAAAGGAGAATATTTAATTCCTATTGAAATGAGAAACTTTATTGAAAAAATGGCAGTTTGGTATGAATTAAGATATCCAGATTATGAAATAAATAGAATAATGCCTGGTTCATCACAAGAACATATTGATATAAATGAAGTTATGTTTGCAAATAATAAATATGTAAATGATATATTAGACGAAGATTCAGATATTAAAGATTTAGATTGGGATCAATTTTACAATACTAAAGCATTTATTAATTCACTTCCATGGAGTGAAAAACACTTATTTTTAAAACCTAAATATCAAGATATTGTTTATTGGAATCGTGGGAATAGTAATGCACATTTATGCTTAACTCGCAATGGATTTGTTGAGATGTCTAAATATATGGATTGCGTAATACCTGGGATATCTAATAAAGGTTTAGAAGGCAAAAATATAAAAGAAATAGTTAAAATGTTAAAAGAAAGAGGTGTAGAATTTCCAGAAAACAATGAATTTGAAAAAGCAATTAGGAATTATGATAATCAGGTTTATCAAAAAGAAGAAATGTTGAATTGTGTTATGTATAGAATTATTGAACGTGGTGGAAATAGATTTGGGCCTCGTAGAGCTTTCTTATTTGCAAAAGAATTTGGTAGAAATATTGATATACCAATGGCATATGGTGTTGATAGATCTGATCCAGGACTTAGATTATTTATTAATGAATATATTAAAGCAGGTGGATCTAAAGATTTGATTTGTTATATTGGATATGGCTCAAGAGCAGGAAAATATGAAAAACTTTCAAAAAAAACAATTCAAGAATTAATAATGACACAAAATAATAATGCTGCTACTTTTTATACACCAGAAGAGGATGAACTTCATCAAAGATTAGTTAATGTTTTATCTAATATATCAAATCAAGGTGATTTATTAGAAGAACAAGAAAAAATAAAAAAAGAAGAAGTAAGACAATTAAGATTACAAAGAAGATTAGAAAAAAGTAAGAAAATAGGTAAATAATAATTTACTTATTTTTAGTAAATATGTATAATATATAATTACACAAGGGAGGTTTTGTATATGGAATATAAAATAAAGAGTAAATTAATTAATGGTGAAGTAAAATATGGAATTATAAACGATAATTTGGAGGTTGTTTTACCTTTTAAATATTCAAATATTGAAGAAAAAACAATTGAGAAAGGAAATAGTATTGGAAATAGTAGAAGTTATTATATTCTATCAGATTCAAATAACAAAAAGGGAATATTTTAGATGATGAAATATCATTGATTGAACCAATTTATGATTATATAGATTATATACCAGTGTTTGATAATAAATATTGGTCAAAATTTATTGTTGGAAGACAAAATGAAGGCAAAATGGAATATGGTATTTTAGAACGTCAAGGTAATAAATGCACTTATAAAATAGTATATCCATTTGGTAAAGCTGATGAAATTAAAATTGAAGATGGGAAAGTATTATTATATAAAACCAAAGGTAATCAAGTTTTAAAAGGAATTTTTAAAGACCCTCAATTAGGAACCTTTGATCCAAAATATACACAATTAAATTTAGGTGTAAATTACGAACAATCTAAACCAGTAATGCCTAATCCCAAAGAAGTTTTTGTTGATCAAAATACCGATTGGTGTTTTGATTTACAAAGATGGCCATGGCCTATTGAATATATTGAATATGGTAAAATGAAAAACAAAAAAGAAGTTAGAGGTATTTTAGTTAAAAATGGAAAAGATAATGATTCTATAATATGGGATGAATTAGTTCCTTGTGAATATAGTAATTGTAGTATAGATACATCAGAAAATTTAATTGAGTTATCGCAAGTAAAAAATAAAAGAAAATTAAAAGGGTTAATGGGATTTTCAACTTATTGGAATATTTATACTAAAGGTTCAATTGTCTATGGGCATTGTACTTATAAACCAGAATTTACAATACCATGTGAATATGACGATATTAGTTTATTATATGATGCAAGTGAAAGTTTTGAAAGAAATAGAAAAAAATTCTTTCTTGTTAAAAAAAATGGGAAATATGGATTATTAAAAGTATGTTATAGTCCTGTTAGAGGACCATATGATAATGATTATAATATCAGACTTAGTCATAATCCAGAAGCAAGTGTTGAGTTTTTATTAGAATGCAAATATGATGATATATCTCTTCTTTCAACTAAAAATGAACAAAGCTTTGTTTTTACAAGTGGTGGAAAAAAAGGACTTCTTATTGATGAATATTATGATAAAGATAAAAAAGCATTACAAACTAACTGTGAGTATAAGTCAATTATTTCTAGTCCTAATAATTATAAAAAGAATTTTATAATTACTGATTTTGACGACAAAAAAAGTGTTTTTGCACCTTGTATAGTAGAAGATAAAGTTTATGAATTAAAACATACACCTTTTGAATATAATAATATTTTATTAAAAGGTTTTCTACAATGCTCAAAAAAAGTTGATGAAACTCAGTCTTATGATATTTATGATGATTCTTTAAATTTAAGGGTTGCTAATGCTGACAATATAAATTTTGAAGCTGAAGATAGTATATGTAAAGCATCTACAAATGTTGATGAAAATAATATACGAATAACTTTTGTTGATAAATATGGAAATATATTATTAGATGAACAAGGAGAAAATATTTCAGCGACATATAGTAAAGAATTAGGTTGCTTCTTTATCTTAAGAGATAATATAATACAAATAAAGAAATCTAAAAATCAAATAGACTCTGAAAACGAATTTGATATTCAAGGTGATTATAAAGTTTTTGATTTTGCTGATAGTGGCTTTGTAAAATTTAAAAAGGCAGAAGAAAATTCAAAAATGGGTATTTATAAATTTGATAAAAATAGTTGGTGCGGAAATAAATTTACATTATTATTAAATGATGAATATGAAAATATTGATATTGTTGAAAATGGAACAAGATCTATTGTTTCAAAAATAACTGATAATGAAAAAATTAAATATGGTGTAATGGAAAACAATATGGGAAATGAGTGTATTCCAATAGAATATGATTCAATGATATTTGATGGTGAGAATTTTATTGCAAGTAAGTGTGAAAATGGTGAAATTAAACAAATTAAATTTGATTCTGATGGTTTTTATTTAAGTAGTGAAACTATTGGAAGTGAAGAGCAAAAAAAGATATTACAACTAAATCAATAAGTAAACATTATTTTAATAATTTTGAAAAAATGTATTATCTATTATGTAACAAGGCGTTATAATTACCTATGAACTTGTTTATACAAAAGTGCAAAATTTCTTTTTCAAACATATTATATTGATAGAAAACTCGAACTTTTATAGTTCGAGTTTTAATATATTTGAATTTATGATAAAATATGAATAGATAGAAACTTATATTGGTTTAATTTATAAAACATATTTGTATGTTGTTAAAATAATATTTCTCTTAAACTATTTTTGGAGGTCTTTATGAAAAAATACAATTTAACATTAAATGATATAACTTCTAATTATTTTCACTTTACAAAACAAAATAATCTAAAATCTATTTCAAAAAAAGGATTGTTACCGAAAATTTCATTTCATGCTCAATCTCTTGAAGATACTAAAAAAGTATTTTTTGTTCAAGGACTAGATAATTTATTAATTTTGTTTGATTGTTGGATAAATGTTTGCGAAAAATATCCTTTATTTCCAGGAATGTTTAATTTAGGAACTAAAATTATGAAATATAAATGGTTTCCTAAAAAAATTATAAATGGGTATTTTAAATATACAGAGTATAATAAAATACATAGATTTGTATCTTATAAATATTTTGATATGTTTTTAAAAAAATATGTATTATTAAATTTAGAAATTAAAGAAAAAAAAGATTTTGATTTTAATGATATTGATCAAATTAAATCTAAAGGATATAAAAAGGAATACTTAATAAAAGGTGGTTATTCATTAAAATACTCGGATTTAGAGTCAGTAAAAATGGATAAATGGAATTTACATACTTTTTCTAACCATGGAATTAATGCATCAAAAGTGAAACTTTGTTATGTAAACAATTCTAGTAAAATGATAGATATATTAAATTTTGCACTTAAAAATACACAATTAAATATAAAAGATGTTTGCCCAGTTCTTTGTAAATATCTAAAAAGTAGAAAATTGATTTAAAAAAATTTGTAATAAATTTGTAAATAAATTTAAAAACAAGGTATCATTATAAATTCATATTTATTTACTTTTGCATAATTTTCATAAATATATTATAATTTTTTTAAAGAGGTAATGAATATGAAAGAAGAAATACTTGAATTTTATAGAAAAACAAGTTTATATACAGATTTGGGATTATATAGGGATTTTGCTATAAATTTACCTGATGATATTATGCAGTTATGTATTCTTAATAGAAATCAACTAATTCATCCATTTGATCTTAAAGATGAGGAAGAAAGAAAAAATAAAAATAGTTTTTATGGGGATATGACTAAAATTCCAGAAACTACTTTGATATTTGAAAATGATTTATTTCCAACTGCTATAGCTATACTATCAGAACTATTAAGAAGAGATCCAAATTATTCTGTTGATAGGGATATATTAGATAAAGTACATGTATGTTGTAGAGAAACATCTATTTTACTGATAAGTATTTTAAAAGCAAAAGGAATACCTGCTAGATGTCGTAGTGGTTTTACTCATTATATAAGTGAAATAGATGGTGCAGGAGATCATTGGATAGTCGAATTCTATGATAAAGAAGAAAAAAGGTGGAAATTAGTTGATCCAACTATGTGTTATAGTGAAGAAATATTAAAAGAATATGGTATTGATTTTAATTTAGTTGATATGCCAAAAGAAAAATTTATTTTTGGTGCACAAGCTTATCTTGGAATTAGAAATGGAAAATACAAAAGCAAAGATATTTATTGTTTTTCTAATCCTTATACATATGGTATTGAAGCTTCTATTAATGCATTATTTTATGACTTCCATTGTTTAATGAATGATGAAATTATCTTTTTACAACATCCTAAATATTTACGTGATAAAGATTTTAAATTGACTGAAGAAGAATATAAAGAATTAGACAATCTTGCTACATTAATGCTTGAACCTAATGATAATTTTGATAAATTATTGACATTATGGAATAATAATCCAAAATTTAGAATAATGTCAGGTGGAATGAATGGATAATTTTAAATTATAATAAGAAAATTACTAGTATCAATTTTCAATATTATGAAAGGAGATTAAAAATTTATATGGAATCAGAATATAATTTAACCTATGTAAAAATTAATAAAGATACCGTTGATATAGCCTTTGATATTCAAAAATCAATATGGCCAAAAGATCCAGACTATAATGATTTATATGACAAAGCAATAAATCCATTAGATGATAATTGCTTTTTTCTAGTTTATTATAAAGAAAAATTAATAGGTATCACTGGTGTTGATGTTTTTAGAGAATATCCAGATACAATATGGTTAGATTGGTTTGCTATATTACCAGAATTTAGAAAAATGGGATATGGTGAAAAAGTTTTACTTGATACGATAAATTATTGTAAACATTTAAAAAGGTATAAAAGTTTCAGAGTTGAAACGACATATTATAAAGATAGACCAGCTTTATTTTTATATGATAAAGTTATGCATTATAAAGAAAATTATACCATAGAAAATACTAAAGATAATAAGACCCAAACGTTAATATATACGTATGTTTTAAATGGAAATTTAGAACTATGGAATAATAGATATTTAGGATTAAGAAAATATTATGATAATTTATAGATTGTTTAATTTTATAATATAGTAATTATAAATAATAAAGGTGTTGATATAAAAATGAAAATACTGATAGCTGGTTTTGATGGAGATGACAATTCAGCAAAGATATTATTAGATAATATAAAACAGAAAAGTAATAAAGATATTTTGTATTTGGAAAATGATTTTGAAAAGAGTAGTGAACAAATACAACAAAAACTACAAAAAAATTATGATTATGTGTTGATTTTTGGGCAAAAACCAAACACAAATAATATATATTTAGAAAATAGTGCGACTTTAAAAGAAAAAACATTAGTAACTGATTTTTATTATGGTGTATTAAAAGAAAAATTAGAAAATAGTACTTATAAAGTTGTAAGTTCATGTGATGCGGGAAATTATTTATGTAATAATGTATTTTTTAGTGCATTAATATATAAACAAGAAAAAAATTTAAAAACAAAAATTGCTTTTATACATATTCCAACTATTGAAAATATTAATGATATAAAAAAATTGTCAAATACAATATTAGACTATATAAAAACATTAACAGATATTTTTAGTATAGCATTATTACAATTAAATCCAACAGATTCCATGAAAGGTAATATGATAAAAGGTATTGAGTATTGTAAAAAAGCAAAAGAAATGGGAGCAGATATTGCAGTGTTTCCAGAAATGTGGAATAACGGATACGAAATGCTATTTGAAGGAGATTTAAAAGATCAAAAAAATATATCAAAAGAAAAAATAAAAAAATGGAATAACAAAGCAATAACTAATAATGATGATTTTATTAAAAACTATATTAATTTGGCAAAACAAATCAATATGGCAATAGCAATTACCTATTTAGAAAAAACAAAAGACAAACCTAAAAATACAGTTATTATAATTGATAAAAATGGAAATATTGTATTAAAGTATTCAAAAGTACATACAGTTGATTTTAAAATGGAAGCCTATATTAAGCCAGGTACTGAATTTAAAACCTGTGAGTTAGATTATGGAAATGGAAAAGTAAAATTAGGTACAATGATTTGCTTTGATAGAGATTTTCCAGAAAGTGCAAGAATTTTAATGTTACAAGGAAGTGAAATTATTCTTGTTGCAAATGCATGTTATATGTCGAAAATAAGACTTGAACAATTAAAAGTAAGGGCATATGAAAATATGTTAGGTATTGTAACAGTAAATTATGCAAATCATGGAGGTAAATCTTCTGCATATAGCCCAATAGTAAGAAATATAAATAAACATGATTTAGATAATGAATTATTAGTAATGAATGATAAAGAAGATATTAAAATTGTACAATTCAATATGAGTGAAATTAGAGAATATAGAAGTAGAGAAACATTAGCAGATGCGTATAGAAAACCATATGCATATAGAAAATTAATTGAAAATACTGTGCAAAATCCTTTTATAAGAAAAGATGCAAGAAGAAATAAAACTTAAATTCTATATTAGTTAATTATTTTATAAAATTTATGTTATAATAATGTGAAATTGTTGGAGGAGTTGCTTGTACAGGTTATGGTATTAAAAAAATTCATGATAGATTATGTGCATTTAAAAATATAAATAGTGAACTTGGTGAAAATGCTATACCAAAAAGTTATGATAGAGAAAAAGAGGAAAATTTTGAAAAAATAAAAAATAAAACTATAAATAATGCTTGCGCTATTAGAATTCAATTAGATAAAGAAATGCAATATTTAAAAAGTTTAGATAATAACCAAAAAAATAATGAAGAAAATTGCAAAACTACTAATGTTGAAAGTAAATCAGTTAAAGAAATAAAAAAATATGATTCAGAAGAATATAAAGAGGAATCTGATGAAGTTATGCAAATGCAACCTTTAAATGAAGAAAGTGAAGTAATATTAAAGAAAACATTAACTAATAAAAGTAATTAAATACAATTTTATTTAAATATAATTTGACAAATAATTATTAGTGTGATATTATATGACACGTTATTTAAGAAGAGGGGGATTTTATATGAATATTGAAAAAAATCATTCAACTTTCATAAGGGATTTATTAATAAAAGTAGTATTAATAGTTTTATTTGTATTTTTACTTACATTTTTATTCCCTATGCCTAATTTAAAAACATTTTATGATGCAGTATTTAACAATAATGTTCAAACAATGAAAGAAGCTGCAGAAGATTGGTTCACAAAAGATAGAATGCCATCTGAAGTAGGTAAAGAAGAAACTTTAACACTTCAAGAAATGCTTGATAAAAAATTAATATTACCATTCTTAGATAAAGATGGTAAACAATGTGATACTGAAAAGTCATATGTAACTGTAAGAAAAGAAGAAAAAGAATATATACTTAAGGTATATTTATCATGTAATGGCAAATCAGATTATATAATAGAACCAATAGGATGTTATAATTTCTGTCCAGATGGATCATGTAGTCAGCCTTTAGTTGAAACAGATAATAAAACAGGTGAGGTAGTAGTTAATGTACCATCTAATAATAAAAAACCAGGTAATAAACCAGTTATAACTACTGATGATAATGGTGATAAGTATAAATTACAATATTTATACACTAGAAAATTAGAAAATGGTAAATGGACTACTGGAGAATGGCAAAATTCAAAAGAAAAGGAATCTGACATAATTAAACTTGTAGATAAGAGAACTCAATATACTGGACAAAAAAAGGTTGAAAAGGGTAAAACATTATACAAACATGAAAAACATGCATTTAAAGATAAATGGACTTATGATACAGGATGGTTAGATGAGGTTAAAACTTTAACTGAAAACGTTAAGTTATATGCTAAGAGAACTTTATATCATGGACAAAAGAAAATAACTACAAAAACTACAAAGTATAAACATATAAAATATGGATATAAGGATAATTGGACAACATTAGACTGGTCAACAACAAAAAGAAATACATCTGATACTGTTGTATTAGTTGATACAAGATATACTGTTAGAAAGACTATTAATAAAAAAGAAGGATCTTGGAGTGCATGGAAAAATGATGATACATGGAGAACATCAAAACCAGCTGATACATCAACAAAACAATGGAAAGGTCCTTATGATACACAAACTAACACTTCTTGGAAAGTTATATATAATTCATATTCTTCAAGAACAGTATTAGGTACTTATGTAGGAGATAGATGGAATGAATTATTATATTCACAAATGGAAGATTGTACAAGTGCTTGTGGTGGAAAATCTAAAATAAGAATATATTATTATAGAGTTCATCAAAAACAAGTAAGTTATAAATATAAATATCAATATAGAACTTATTCTGAAACTACTAAAACATCAACAGATGAAAAAGTAGTATCAGGTAGTGAAAAAGATAAATATGTTAAAGATGGTTATACTGTTGTTAAAACAGAATATAAATATAAGATAAACAATAGAGAAAAATATATAGAAGATACTGTATGGACTGATTCAAAAACACCACCAGCAGGATATGAATATGCTAAAGAAGCAAGTGAAACAACTGTTATTAAGTATGAAAACTTAGGTGTTTGGGTAAAAAGCAAGTCTAAATTAGGAGAATATACTTATAATGTTACAACAAGAGTTCAATATAAATATAGATATAATAATCCACAAGAATATATAGAAGATACAGTATGGACTGAATCAATTACTCCGCCAAAAGGTTATACATATACTGGTGAAACTAAAACAAGTACAAGTTCATCATATGTTGACCTAGGTAAATGGGTAAATAGTAAAGAAGAATTAGGAGAATATACTCATAATATCGAAAAGAGAACACAATATAAGTATAAATATTATACAAGTACATCAACATCTGAAAGTAGATGGTTCGATAGTGACCCAGGAGGAGATTGGGTATATGCTAACCAAACAAGAAAAATTAAGATAAACTAATTTTAGTTTATCTTTTTTAGTGGTATAATTTATATAAATGGTTAAAGATATTATGGAGGTATATTATGGTAGTTAGTGTTTTAGTAGAAATAAAATTTAAACAAATAGAAAAAACATTTGATTATTTAGTCCCAGTAATATTACAAGACCAAATTAAATTAGGTAAAAGAGTATTAGTACCATTTGGAAATCAAAAATTAGAAGGATTTATTATAGATATAAAAAATGATAGTAATTATAATTTAAAAGAAATAATTAAAATTATTGATAAAGAATCTATATTAAATGAAGAATTATTAAAATTAGGAAAAGAAATATCAAAAGAAAATTTATGTAATCTAATATCTATATATCAAGCAATGCTTCCAAAAGCATATAAAGCATCAATTAAGACAAATATTAAAGAAAAATATATTTCTTATATTACACTTACAAATATACAAGAAGCAGAGTTATTTCTAATAAATAGTAGAGCAGAAAAACAAAAAGAAGTTATAAATGATTTATTACAAGAAAATGAATTATTAAAGAAAAATTATAATTCAAATATAGTAAAGATTCTTATTGATAAGGGATTAGTAAAAGAAATAAAAAAGGAAGTATATAGATTAAATAATTATGAAGAAGAAAAAAAACTAAATAAGCTTAATGAATATCAATTAACTGCATTTAATCAAATAAAAAATTCAGATAAAGATGTAATTTTATTAAATGGTATTACAGGTTCAGGTAAAACAGAAATTTATATGCATTTAATAGATGATGTTATAAAAAATAATAAAGAAGCAATTATGTTAGTTCCTGAAATAAGTTTAACACCTCAAATAATAGATAGATTTAAAAGTCACTTTTCAAGTAATATAGCAATACTTCATAGTGGATTATCAGATGGAGAAAGATATGATGAATATAGAAAAATTCTAAGAAAAGAAGTATCTATTGTAGTAGGTGCAAGAAGTGCTATATTTGCGCCATTTACAAATATAGGAATTATTATAATAGATGAAGAACATTCATCAACATATAAACAAGATCATAATCCAAGATATAATGCAATAGATGTTGCTATGTTAAGAGGAAAATATCATAATGCAAAAGTATTACTAGCAAGTGCTACACCATCAATTGAATCATATGCAAGAGCAGAAAAAGGATACTATGAACTTGTTAAATTAAATAAAAGAGCAAATGATGCTAAATTACCATTAGTTAAAGTAATAGATATGAAAGATGAGATAAAATCAGGTAATAGTATTTTTTCAAAAGAATTATTAACTAGTATAGAAGATAGATTAAATAAAAAAGAACAAGTAATGTTGCTTTTAAATAAAAGAGGATATTCTAATTATTTAATGTGTAATAATTGTGGTGAAGTATTAAAGTGTCCAAATTGTGATATAACACTTACTTATCATAAAACTAGTGATATAAATAGATGTCATTATTGTGGATATGCAGATAAAAAACAAGAAAAATGTCCAAAGTGTAAGGTAGGAACTTTAAGATCCTTTGGAGTAGGAACAGAAAAAATAGAAGAAAAGATTCAAAAGATATTTAAAGATGCAAAAATACTTAGAATGGATATAGATACTACAAGTAAAAAAGGTTCACATGAGAAAATAATAAATGATTTTATAAATCATAAGGCAGATATACTTATAGGAACACAAATGATATCAAAAGGACTTGATTTTCCATCTGTTACATTAGTTGGTATAATAAATGCAGATACTATATTAAATCTTCCAGATTTTAGAGCACTTGAGAAAACTTATCAATTAATTAGTCAAACATCTGGTAGAGCTGGGAGAAGCAAAAAGGAAGGCAAAGTTATAATACAAACATTTAATCCAGATAATTATAGTATTAGATATGCAAAAAATCATGACTATGTAGGATTTTATAAAGAGGAATTAAAAATAAGAAAAAATTTAAAATATCCACCATATTTCTTTTTAACTTTAGTAAAAATAAGTGGGAAAAATTTTGATATAACTAGTCAAGAATCAAAGAAAATAGGAAATTATATTAGGAAAAATAAATCTATTGATATGATTGTACTTGGTCCATCAGTAAGTTTTATATCTAAGATAAATAATATATATTATTTTCAGATAATAATTAAATATAGAGATAAAGATAAATGTAAAAGTTTACTAAATGATTTAATTTCTATTACTCAAGATAATAAAAAAATAAACATAGATGTAGATGTTAATCCAATAAGTTTATAAAAATATACATTATTATTAAAAAAATCTATATAATATAAGGGAAAAGCCATTTACTTTAAAAAATCAATATGATATAATATTTTTGGCTTTGAAAAAACACAAGTATTGATTTACAAACCTAGTGCCTTATGGTGGGGAGTAAAGAAGAGATACTTGGAAGAAAAACAAAAGGAGGAATGAAATATGTCAGTAGTTTCAATGGGATATTTATTAGAAGCTGGTGTTCATTTTGGTCATCAAACAAAAAGATGGAATCCAAAAATGAAAGAGTATATTTTTACATCAAGAGAGGGAATATATATAATTGATTTACAAAAAACAGTAAAGAAATTAGAAGAAGCATATGCAGCATTAAAAGAAATTGCCGCAAATGGTGGAAAGGTTATATTTGTTGGTACAAAAAAACAAGCTCAAGAAGCATCTATGGAAGAAGCAGTAAGATCAGATAGTTATTATGTTACTGAAAGATGGTTAGGTGGAACATTAACTAACTTTAAAACAATAAGAAGAAGAATTAATTATTTAGATCAAATTGAAAAAATGGAAGCAAATGGTACATTTGATGTATTACCTAAAAAAGAAGTTATCAAGATAAAAAAAGAATATGATAAATTAAATTCTTATTTCTGTGGAATAAGAAATATGAAAAAAATTCCAGATGCAATGATTATAGTTGATCCTAAAAAGGAATATATCGCAATTAAAGAAGCTAAAAAACTTGGAATACCTGTATTTGGTATAGTTGATACAAATTGTGATCCAGATTTAGTTGATTATGTAATACCTGCAAATGATGATGCAGTTAGAGCAGTTAAAATAATATTAGGTGTACTAGCAAATGCAATAAATGAATCATCAGATAGAGAAATAGTTGATTTTCTAACTGATGAAGATAAAGTAAAAAATACAAGCACTAATAAAGAAACTAAAAAAGAAGCAAATAAAACTGAAAAAGCTAAAGAAGAAGTAAAAGAAACTAAAGTATCTAAAAAGAAAGAAACTGTTAAAGAAGATAAAAAAGAACAAATCAAAGCCGATGAAGATTTATCTAAAAAAACAGTAGTAGAATTAAAAGAATTAGCAAAAGCTAAAGGAATCGAAGGATACAGTAAATTAAAGAAAAATGAGCTTTTAGAAGCTTTAAATAAATAATAAAAGAGTCTAAAAGGAGGATATTATGAACGTAAATTTAATTAAAGAATTAAGAGATATGTCTGGTGCAGGTCTTATGGATTGTAAAAAAGCATTAGAAGCAAGTAATGGTGATATTGATAAAGCAATAGACTATCTAAGAGAAAAAGGAATAAGTAAAGCAGCTAAAAAAGCAGATAGAATAGCTGCAGAGGGTTTAAGTTCAATTTTAATTGAAGGAAATAATGCTTCAATTGTAGAAGTAAATTGTGAAACAGATTTTGTAGCTAAAAATGAAAAATTTGTTAATTTAGTAAATACAATAGCAAAATTAATTGTTGAAAATGATGTAAAAACTATGGAAGAAGCAATGAATCTTAAAACTGATGAGGGTACATTAAATGATACAATAGTAAACTTTACTGCAACAATTGGAGAAAAAATAAGTTTTAGAAGATTTGATAGAATTACAAAGACAGATACACAAAATTTTGGTGGATATGTTCATATGGGTGGAAAGATTGCAGTTTTAACATTAATTGATGGAGCTAATGAACAAGTAGCAAAAGATGTATCAATGCATTCAGCAGCAATGAGACCTAAATATGTTACTAGAAGTGAAGTATCTAAAGAAGAAATTGATAGAGAAACAAAAGTATTAAAAGAACAAGCAATTAATGAGGGAAAACCAGAAGATATTGCTGAGAAAATGGTTAATGGTCGTATAAATAAATTTTATAAAGAAATTTGTTTAGAAGAACAAGATTTTGTAAAAGATTCAGATGTAACTGTTGGAACATATGTTAAAAATAATGGTGGTTCTATAGTTAAAATGGTTCGTTTTGAAGTTGGTGAAGGTATAGAAAAGAAAGAAGAAAACTTTGCTGAAGAGGTAATGAACCAAATAAAAGGTTAAAATTGTTTAAATGAGGATATAAATCCTCTTTTATTTTGCATTTAATTTTGATATAATTACTATAGTATAGGAAGTGTTTAAATGAAAAGATATTCAAAGACAATAATATTTTTAATATTTATATTATTTATTTTAGGAGTAGTATTTTATGTAGTTTACAAGAAAAATTCTTTTTCAAGTTTATATAGTAATGTACCAAAAGATAATGTATATAAAAAAATAAATATAGATGATGCACTTGATTTAATAGAAAATAAAACTGGTATAATCTATATTGGTTATCCTACATGCCCTTGGTGTAAAAGTTTAGTACCAATATTAAATGAAGTTGCAAAGGAAGATGAGGTAAATACTATATATTATATAGATGATTTTTATAGTATGAGACCAGATAAAAATGAAAAACCAAAAAATGTTAAAGAATATAATAAATTAGTTGATTTACTTGGTAGTGAAATAGTGGATATGAAATCAGAAAATAGTCAATTTAACGTAATTAAAGTACCATTAGTATTATTTATCAAAGATGGAAAAATAGTTGACTATCATAAAGGAACATATCAAGGACATACTTTAAAAGAAAAAGTTGATAAAGATGGTAATACTATCAAATATTTAGAAGAACTAACTGAAAAACAAAAAAATCAAATAAAAAATACTCTTGATAAAAAAATAAGAAAAGTATATTCAAATAAATGTGATGATACAGGATGTTAATTAAGGTGATAAAATGAAAGATAAAAGTAAAATGGAAGAATTTTTTGAAGAAATGAGAAAAATATTACAAGATGACAAACTTATGATAATGGACTCAAGACAGGTATATAATTATTTAAAGTATTATAAAGTAATGCCAAATTCTGATAAAGAGTATGAAATTGATGATGCTTGTAATAAAATAGTTGAATATTCAAAAAAAAGAAATTTTCCATATATGGTCAAAATAAAAGGAAAATCTCCAAGTAAGTGGACACATATGTATGTGAATAAAGAAAATGTTGATTATTCAAGTACTATTAAATTATACATACCAATTAAATATGATAAAGTAACAACAACACTAAGCAAGATATATTATTATTTAATTGAAAATAAAATAGAATGTGAAACAAAAATATCAAGTAGTAGTAAAAGCGATAATTTTGTTGTAAGAATGTATAATATTGATGATGTAAGACCTTTTTTAGATTATTGTAGCCATGCTAAAATACAAGATAATCTTTTAGAGACTAATCCTTTTATAAGTACAATAAATAATATAGGAGTAGTAAGAGATGAAGCACTAATAGAATCATTTAATGGAGGTTTATCAAAAGCATTATCAGAATTTTTAACTATGTGCCAAATGAATAACTGTTTAGATAAATTAAATTCAATAAATTTTAGAGAATATATTCTTGAAGTTATAAATAGAGAACCAAATCCTGATTTAAAATATAATTATTTATGTGTATTTGATAGTATAAATGAAATAATAGAGAGTTTAGATCCATTAGAAGATATAAGAAAAAATATTGAATCAAAGCCATATGGAATGTAAATAGTATTGATTTAAAAAAATTTATATAGTAAAATTAAGTATATTGAAAGGAAGATAAAAATGGATGAAATTATAACAGAAACAGTAGAAAAAATGGAAAAAACATTAGAAAGTTTAAATAATAAATTTACAAATATAAGAGCAGGAAGAGCAAATCCATCAATGTTAGATCAAGTAAAGGTTAATTATTATGGTGCTTTAACACCACTTAATCAATTAGCAACTATATCAGTACCAGAAGCAAGAAAACTTCAAATAAAAGCATTTGATAAAAGTTGTTTAAGTGATATAGAAAAAGCAATATATGAAGCAGATTTAGGATTAACACCGAATAATACTGGAGACCTTATATTTATTTCTATACCAGAACTAACTGAAGATAGAAGAAAAGAATTTGTAAAACAAGCAAAACAAATGGCAGAAGAAGCAAAAATAGCATTAAGAAATATAAGACAAGATTCTAATAATTCTATTAAAAAACTTGAAATTAATGAAGATGAAGAAAAATCAGGTATTAATGAAATTCAAGAATTAATAAATGAATATAATAAGAAAGTAGACGAAAGGTTAAAAGAAAAAGAAGACGAATTAATGACTATATAGTCTCTTTTTTTAGGTATAATATGAAAAATAAAATATATATTTTATTACTAGTATTTATATTAATTTTTATATCTATAACATCACTAATTAAATTAAATTTAAAATATTATATAAATAATAATATTAAATATGACAACATTAATATTATAACAAATATAAATTTATCTATATCTTCAAAAACAGAAAAGTCTAATATTACTTATAGATATCAAAAATCAAATAATGTATATAAAATAAATTATGATCAATACAAAGATGATAAACATAGTCTTAATATTGAAAAATATTATATAAAGAATAAAGATATATATGAATATACTTATGTTGATGATAAATGGAATAAGAAAAAGGTAAAAAATATAGAAAAAATATTTAATATTAACTATGAAAAACTAAAAAAGAGTATAAAAACTGCTAGTTATAAAGGCATAGTTGATAATAAATATAAAAAATATACTGCAAAAATAAAAGTATATAATGCCTATAATTTTATATATAATAAAAATATATTAACTAGTAATGATAATAATAAATATATAAATATGGATATATATATTGATAAAACTAATAATTTCGTTTATAAAATACAATGTAATATACCAGATTTAGGAGAAAATATAACTAATTATAAGTTAGAAATTATAAATACAAAGATAAATAATAATGATACAATTACTCTACCATTTAAAAAATAGTAAAAATGTGCACTTTATAGGCACTTTTTTTATTTTTTGTCATAAATTAAAGTAGAGGAGTGATAAAATGTCTAATTACAAGGAAATTGTAACTAAAGCTGTAATTGGTAAAGGTAAAAAATATTTTAAAAATAAATATTCTGTAACTAGTGAAGTAAATCCTACAACAATTTTAGGCTGTTGGATTATAAATCATAAATTTAAAGGATTCGTACAAGGTGATGATGTAGTTGTTGATGGTTCATTTGATATAAATATATGGTATTCATATGATAATGATACTAAGACAAATGTAATAAATCAAACTATAAAATATAATGAATTAATAAATGTAAAAACAAAGTTAGATGTTGACTTTAATGATTCAGAAATAATAGTTAGAGCATTAAAACAACCAAGTTGTGGTAATGTTCAAATAAATGGTACAACAATAGATTTTGATATAGAAAAAGAATTAGGTATAGAAGTAGTAGGAGATACAAAGGTAAAAATAATGGTAGAAGATGAAGAAGACAAATGGGAAGTATTTGATGATGTTGTTACAGAAGAAACATTAAATGAGATAGATGAGCAAGTAGAAGATGAATTTTTAGAATAGTGTCAACAAAAATAGTTGACACTATTGTTTTTTTATAGTATTATTATAGTAACAAATGAAAAAGGAGGAGTTATATATGGCTGTTAAATTAAGATTAAAAAGAATGGGAGCAAAGAAAAAACCATTTTATAGATTAGTAGCTGCAGATTCAAGAAGTCCTAGAGATGGTAGATTTATAGAATCATTAGGATATTATAATCCACTTAATGGAGATATAAAAATTGATGAAGAAAATGCTCTTAAATGGTTAAAAGATGGTGCTATTCCAACAAATACTGCAAAAGATGTACTTTCTAAAGTAGGAATTATGAGTAAATTCCATAATGAAAAAAGAGGTAAATAATAATGTCATTAGTAGAATTAACAGAAATGATAATAAAATCATTAGTAAAAGATGAAGATTCAGTATCAGTAAAAGAATTTGATGAAGAAGACAATATTATTATTGAAGTAATGGTTAAAGAATCTGATATGGGTTCAGTTATTGGAAAAGATGGAAAAATTGCAAATTCTATTAGAACAGTAGTACAAGCAAGTTCTTATTTAAAAGATAATAAAAAAGTTAGAATAAACATTAATTCATTTTAATGTTTATTTTTATGCTAAAAATTTGCTTTTTTTTAAGTTTTATGGTATTATAGAGCACGTTTTATAAAAAAGGGGTGTTTTTATGAAATCAAATAAGATATTAAATTATATTCTTTGGCTACCTTTTGCAATCTCAATAGGTGCCTTAGTATTATTTTTAAGATATTTTATAATGTTTAAATTAGACTCTAATTTAATAATGACTAAAGATGTAAAAGAAACATTAAACGGATATCTAATAATAGTATTTGTATCATTGTTTGTAGGGCTTTTAATAGTATTTTTTAAGAAGATATTTGCGCTTGTAAATACAGATAAGAAAAAAGATAAAGACAATATCTTACCATCAAATAATTGGTCAAGTAATATTAGTAATGATAAAAAAGTTATAAATTATGTTGAAAATAATTCAAAAGGTATTACTAATGAATCTAATTTTATAAAATATGCAAAAGCAAATAATGTAATAAAAGTAAAATTATCAGATCCAGTTACATGGCCTAAATTAAAAGGTAAAGTATTTGATACTGATGAAGATATTGAAATACTACTATTAGATGATGATATAGACTATAATGTTATTGATTCAATAAAATGCCCAAAATGTAATAAAATAGTAAATAAAGATGCATTTATATGTACTAATTGTGGTGTTTTATTAAATGAAAATTTATTAAGTGACGTAATATCAAATTTTAAAGAAACTAAAAAAGAAGAAGAAATAATTAAAGTTGAAGAACAACCTAAGAAAAAATTTAATTTTGTATTATTTCTTGTTAATTTTATGATTATAATATTATGTATATTTTTAATATTTTTAATAGGTAATAAAATAGTTAATCAAAGAGATAAAAATTATAGTAATATGAATATTATAAATGAAACTTATAGAGAATAATTATATTCTCTATTTTTCTTGTTTTTAATTATTATATAATGTATAATTATTGTATAGAAAGTGATTATCATATAATTAAAAAATAAAGTAAGAAAAAATAGATGATAAAAAATAATTTATCATCTTTTATATTAATGGATTTTCTACATCTGATGGAGTTAATGATTGTTCTTTTCTATTTAGATAAGAGACATAAAGAATTATAATCGCACCTACTAAAGTTAATATATTAGTAAATAAAAGAAGACCATTTTTATATTGAGCTACACTATTATCTTCTTCTTGCTTATAGTTTTTGTATCCTACATATAATGAAATTAAAACAGCAATTATAATAACTATTCTATTATAAAATGAAATATTAAGAATTTGTCTATTATTAAAATATCTTTTTCCTTTTACTAAATTACCTCTTTCATCAAATGTTATTCCCAATGATACTAATGATGATAGAATAAAAACTATAGAAGAAATAATATTTAGATTTATTGAAAGAGTATCTTCTTTTTTCTTTTTACTATTCATATTTAATTATATTCTAAAAAGTATAATAAATAATAAATGGTTGTATTTTTTTATTTAGTGTAGTAAAATATAGTAGGTTAAAAAGGAGTGTTAATATGGGAAGAGCATACGAGGTTAGAAAAGCATCTATACAAAAAAATGGTGCCATAAAAGCTAAATTATATTCAAACTTTGCTAAAGAAATTTATTTAGCTGCTAAAAATGGTGGAGTTGATATTGATTCTAATCCTAATTTAAAAAGATTAGTTGAAAAAGCTAAAAAAAGTCAAGTACCAGGAGATATAATAAAAAGAGCAATAGATAAAGTTAATAATGGTGCAGATGAGAGTTATACTTCTTGTAGATATGAGGGATTTGGTCCAGGAGACTCAACATTAATAATAGATTGTTTAACTGATAATGTAAATCGTGCAGTAAGTATGGTAAGAGCAGCATTTACAAAATGTAAATGTAAATTAGGTGCTATTAATTCAGTATCTCATTCATATGAAAATCTAGCAATTGTAGGCTTTAAAGGAATAAGTGAAGAAGAAGCATTAGATGCAGTTATGCTGGATGATATAAATATAAATGATATAGAACAAGATGATGATTTAGTTATAATATATGGAGATCCTAAAGATTTACATAAAATTAAAACAGCTATTAGAAAATTAGATGAAAATATAGAATTTGAAATAGATGAAATAAGTATGCTTCCAATAGAAAAGATTAAATTACAAGGAGAAGACTTAGAAATATTTAATAAATTATTAGATATGTTAGATGACGTAGAAGATGTTCAAAATGTATATCATAATGTTGAATTATAAAGTAATGGTGTAAATCATTACTTTTTATGTTATAATTAATATAGGATAGTGATACTTATGAATAATAAAAGAAAAAATAATAATATTAAACAAAAGAGAAAAACTACTACAGTAAAAAGAAAAAAAAGAAGATTAAGAAAAGGAAGAGTCTTACTTGTTTTACTATTATTCATATTTATTATTGTAACAATAAAATTCATAAGCTATCTAATATATAATCACAATATATATAATACTATTACTAATAACAAAACAAATATTGCAAAGATAAACATAAAAAAAGATAAGTTAAAATTATCAAATAAAAATATAAATTATATTAATAAAAATTTAGATAAAATTAAAATAAAAAATGATGATACAATAATTACGATATTAGGAAAAAATGTAAAAAATAATATGAATCTAGATTTTACTATTTATAATAAAAAAATTAAAAATAAAAACTTTAATAATTCAAAATCTTTATATATTGAAAATAATTCTACGCTAAAAAAATCTATTAATTTAAAAATTAAATTACCAGGTTACTTAAGAAGAAATAATATTGTTGATATATATGGTGTTGATAATAAAGAACAAATTAAAATAATTAAAAAATCAGTAAATATAAAAGATAAATATGTAACATTTAATTTATCAAAAAAATACTCAAAATATTTTATAACTTACGTTAAAGTAACAGATATAAAAATTGATTCAGATATAGAAGTATTAAAAAAAGAAGAATTAAATTTTAAAATAAAATATGAACCAACAGCATCAACTATAAAAGAAGTAACATATGATAATTTAGGTGATAATTTTGTTATGAGAAATGATAATTTAGTTGCCAAAAAAATTGGTAAATTTAAAATAACTTTAAAAGTTAAAAATTCTAATATTAAAAAGAATGTTAATATAATAGTTAAAGAAAATAATCCAAAAATAGAAAAAAAAGATGGCTTAACATATGTAAATGGAATACTTATTGTTAATAAGACATATTCATTACCAAAAGATTATGATCCAGGTTCATTAAAAAAAGAAACTGTAAATGCATATAACAAAATGAAAGAAGCAGCAAAAAAAGATAATATTAATTTATTTATAGCATCAGGATATAGATCTTATGAAACACAAGATGAACTATATAACTATTATGTAAAAATAGATGGAAAGAAAAAAGCGGATACATATTCTGCAAGACCGGGCTTTTCAGAGCATCAAACAGGTTATGCTATGGACTTAAATATAGTAGATTCTTCATTTGAGGGAACACCAGAAGCAATATGGATTGCAAACAATTCATATAAATATGGATTTATAATTAGATATCCAAAAGGAAAAGAAAGTATAACAGGATATAAATATGAACCATGGCATGTTAGATATTTAGGAAAAGAACTTGCTAAAAAAGTTTATGATAGCAATCTTACATTAGAAGAATACTTAAATATAGAATCAAAGTACTCTAGTAGTGATTAAAACTTGAAAAAATACGTTCAATATGCTAAAATAACAAGCATTTGGAGGGGGTATTTATGCAAGTAGAGGAAGATTTAAAAGCAGCAATTAATATAATTAATTCTAAAAAAGTAGATAAAAGAGAATATAAACCTGTAAGAATTTTACCTAATTATTCACAAAAAACTTTTAAGAATATTAAATTTAATGCTTCTAATATTTTAAGTAAATGTATATCAATATCAGATATATTAGATTTACTATGTTATAGTCCAAATATTAGTTGCTATAGCTTTAATAGATTAGATGAATATTTTATTAACTTAATGATTCAATTTTTAAACTTAACACATCATAGATATATAGAAAATATTTTTAATAGGGAAAGTATAGATCAAAGAAATACATATTTAAAAATTAGAGATAACTTAGATGAAAAAACAAGATATTTTTTTGATGAAATATATAAACATATAAAATGTTCAAATATTTTTAATACAAAACTATGTAATATGACAAGTTATGATTATAAATTACTTGAAAGATATGTAGGACATTTTTTAATTGAAAGATATGCAAAAGCATGCAAAAATGCAAAAGAGAAAAAAGTAGTATTTAGTTTATGTAAAGATTCTGATTTAGATTCAACATTTAAAGAAAATTCATTCAGTTTTATTAATTTAGGATATGATATAAGTGATATGGATGAAGATAGAATTAGTTATATTTTAGATAAAACTAAATCAAAAGTTGTCCCATTATTAAAAGAAAGTGGAAAAATAAAAGTATTTAGAAGTACAAGAGATATCGATTTACAAGATCTTTTAAAAATTGAAACAAGAAGTATTGATGATCCAAATAGTAAAAAAGATGAATGTAAAAAAGAATATGTATATGTGTATAGAAAATAAATAATTTATTGACAAAGATTTATTTAAAGTAATAAAATAGTATTGTTTAAAGGAGTGATATTAATGGGAAAAGTATATGTTTTTGGTCATCAAAATCCAGATACAGATTCAGTAACATCAGCAATTAGTTTATCATATTTAAAAAATCAACTAGGTATGGATACAGAACCTAGAGTATTAGGTCATATTAATAAAGAATCTAAATATGTACTTGATTATTTTAAAATAAAAGAACCAAAATATTTAAATGATGTTAAGTTACAATTAAAAGATGTAGAATATTTAAAAGATGTATATATTGATAAAAATAGTTCTATAAACGATGTATATGAGTATCTAAATGAAAAAGGAATAACTGGTACTCCAGTAGTAGAAGATAAAAATAAGTATTATGGTATTGTAACAGTTAAAGATATAGCTAAAGAATTAATAAAAGGTGATATACATTTTTTAGATGCTACATATGAAAATATTTTAAATGTGTTAGATGGAGAAGAAGTATTAAAATATGATGATAATATAAAAGGTGATATATTAGTCGCATCATATAGAAGTACAACATTCTTAAATAATATTAATCTAACTAAAGATAATATCTTAATAGTAGGAGATAGGCATAGTATTATTGAAGATGCTGTAAATAAAGGTATAAAATTACTAATAGTAACAGGTAATGGAGAGATAAAAGATAATCATTTAAAAATTGCAAAACAAAATAAAGTTAATATAATTAGAACAAAGAATGATTCTTTTACTACATCTAAAAAAGTAGGTTTATCTAATTCAATAAGTACTATAATTAAAAATGATTCATCAAAAGTATTTAAGGAAAATGATTATTATGATGATTTTATTGAAAATTCACAAAAATTAAAACATAATAATTATCCAATTTTAAATAATAAAAATGAATGCTTAGGATTAATAAGAATTACAGAAATAGTAAAAAAGAATAATAAACAAGTTATATTAGTAGATCATCAAGAAAAAGATCAAAGTGTTATAGGTTTAGATGAAGCAAATATACTTGAAATAGTAGATCATCATAAAATAGGAAATATAAATACAAATGACCCAATTAATTTTAGAAATATGACAGTAGGTAGTACTAATACAATTCTTTATTTTATGTATGATGAAAATAATATTAAAATACCAAAAGAAATTGCAGGAATAATGCTTTCTGGAATATTATCAGATACGTTATGTCTTCAAAGTCCTACAACTACTGATTTAGATAAAAAAGTAGTAGAAAGTTTAGCTAAAATAGCGGAAGTAGATTATGAAAAATATGCAAATGATATGTTTAAAGCTGGAACATCACTTGAGGGATTAACAAAAGAAGAAGTAATCAAAAGTGATTTTAAATCATTCCCAGTTGATGATAAAAAATTTGCAATAGGTCAAGTATTTACACTTGATGTTGATAGAATATTTAATGAACTTGATAGCTATATAGAAAAACTAGAAGAAATAAAAGAAAAAGAAGGATATATGTTCATAATAATTTGTATAACTGATATATTAAAAAATGGATCATATATTATTTATACAAAAGATGCAAAAAAAGTACTTGAAGAAATATATAATACTAATGTTAAACAAGGTTATTATGTTGATGGTTTAGTGTCAAGAAAAAAACAAATTCTTCCAGATGTTTTAGACAAATTAATGTAAAGTTACTATTAAAGTAACTTTTTTTTAGTTGAATTATAAAAAAAAGATATATACTATAATTGAAATAGGAGGAAATAATATGAGTGAAAATAATAATGTAAAAAATAAAAAAACATCAATACTAGTAATAATTATAGTAGTGTTATTACTAATAATAATTGGATTGATATTAATTATGGCAAAATCTATTTTTGACAATGATAAGTATGATGATTTTGAAGATCAATTAGAAGATGTTGCAGAAAGATATGTTCTTACAAATAATTATGATTTAAGTAGTCTACCATCAAGTATTGTAATTAAAGATTTAAGTAGCATGATTAATAATGATTTAAAAAATAAATGTGATGGATATGTATTAATACGTAAAGAACATGATGATGATGGTTATGAATATGATTATGATGCATATATAAATTGTGGTAATTATAAAACTAAAGGTTACGATAGTATTAATGCTAATAAAACTGTCTTAAATTTAAATGATAATACAAGTAATCAAAATAATAATACTCAAAACCAAGATAAAAATGCATGCCCAGAATATGTAACAAATCTTAAGGATGATGATATAGTTTCAAAATACAGTTATAAAGCTATTGGTGATGAATCAGATGGAGGAATTGAGCTAACTTTATATAATAATATTATGTATATATATTCTGGTTGGGGAATGACACAAACAGATGGCTTTTATGGTCAATATAGTATAGAGGGTAATAAATTAACAATAAAAAGATTAGTATATGGATATAAGCAGAGTGATGGTACATATTATTGCTCTAATTCTGATAATATTCCTAATTATAATGATACTATTTTCACTATTAATAGTGACTCAAGTATTTCAACAACATCATATGAACCATATCAAGAAAAAGATGGCGAATTATATGGTGATATGACTTATCCTATTACATTAAAAAAAGTAAAATAATAAAAGTGTGAATATAATTAAAAAACTGAATCATTAAAATGATTCTTTTTTTCATTTTTAGGGGAATTAGAAAATAAAAAGAGAAAATAATTAGTGAAAGGAGGTATAAGATATGAAATATTATACCGGCAAATATGATAGAGCATTTAAAGAAATAATGCTTAATGAAAAAAATAAAGATATATTAAAATTCTTATTAGAAAGTATATTAGAAATAAAGATAAATAATATACAAATAAAAAGACAAGAAAGAAATGTAGGAAATATAAATGTAAAAGGAAAGACAGTAGATGCCTTATTAGAAACAGATATAGGAAAAGTACAAATAGAAGTAAATACAAGTAATGAATATTATGTACATCCAAGGAATATGGCATATATATCAGATATATATTCACATAATACATTAGTAGGAGAAATATATACAGAAGATATAATGCATATACAAATAAACTTATCATATGGAATAAAAGATAATAAAGCATATAGAGTATATTATGTACAAGATGAAGAAGGAAAGAAATTTATAGAAAATTTAAAAATATATGAATATAATATGGATTTTTATAAGAAAATATGGGATAATAAAAAAGAAGAATTAATAAGAAGAAACAAAGCATTAGTGATGTTAAACTTAGAGAAAGAAGACTTACAAATTCTATCAAAGAAAGATAAGGCGGTAGAAAAGTATATGAAAGAATTAGATAGATTAAATGAAGATCCAGAATTTAGAGAATATATGAGTTATGAAGAAGACCAAAGGAAGATATTAAACTCAAGATTAAAGAAAGCAGAAGAAGATGGGATTGAAAAAGGCATAAAGAAAGGCATAAAAGAAGGTATTGAAAATGAAAAATTACAAATAGTACAAAATATGCTTAAGGATAACTTAGATATAAATCTAATCTCAAAATATACAGGCTTATCAATAGATGAAATTGAATCATTAAAATGATTCTTTTTTTTCATTTTTAGGGGAATTAGAAAATAAAAAGAGAAAATAATTATTGAAAGGAGGTATAAGATATGAAATATTATACCGGCAAATATGATAGAGCATTTAAAGAAATAATGCTTAATGAAAA